>CASEYY010000020.1 GCA_949292335.1 uncultured Pseudomonadota bacterium | reverse complement strand
GTATGTTCCTACATATTACTCACCCGTGCGCTACTCTCATCATCTTAGCAAGCTAAAATGAATCCCGTTCAACTTGCATGTGTTAAGCCTGCCGCCAGCGTTCGTTCTGAGCCAGGATCAAACTCTCATATTAAATGATTGCTTGCAATCCTGTCTAAATTACTCATAAAGAATTTCTTATTACAGGTTCCTTTATTCATACTTCAGACTTTATCATGTTTTTTTACATACACAATACTGTCTGCGTATCCTTTTATATCTCTTATTTACTCTGTCTTTATAACCACCAACGCTATACCTCGCGTCGGTGAGCAGATGTATAAGCTAATCATCCTAATTTGTCAACACTATTTTTTATTTTTTTTTGCCTTTTTAACTTACAAAAAACAAGCCACTGTTTTTACGGCATTTTTTTCTAAATAAAAATTTTGCCGCTTTTTTGTTTGCTTTTATTTAACTCTTTTGTAACTATAATTAGTATCTCTGACAACGAGTCGTTTCGTTGGCTATTGGGGCGAGTCTGTTTTTTAACTTTTGTATATGGGATTGAGTTTGATGAAAGATGACTTCTATACTTGCGGCGGCGGATATTTCTGGGAAGATGTTTTCTTCTACCAAAAATGGCGTATCCAAAGAAATTATGTGTCGAAAAAATGCCGCCTGCTCGATAACTGGGATATCAGACGACACGAGGGTTCTTTTGAAGAATGCCGACAAGCCTTTATTAAATATATTGAAGCCTACGAAATTGCCAGACAAAAAGGTCATATGATCATTATGATCCATTCCCTCGGCCAGACTAAAAATATCTTCAAACCTTTGTGGAGACTCGCCCTTAAACATAAATTCATGGCGGCGGCGGTAAATTATCCTTCTTCTCAAAAAGATATAGAATCTCACGCCAAACAATTTAATTTTTTCTTAAACCATCTTGAAGATGTTGATACGGTCTCTTTCGTCTCTTTCGGAACCGGAAACCTTATATTGCAAAAGTTATTCTCCGAAAAGGCTGCGTGGCAAAAAAAATTAAAAATATCCAGAATCGTTGAAGTGGCACCTTGCCTTAACGGAAATAACCTTTTGGCTTATTTGGCAAAATTTAAGCCTTTCGCGTTTGTATTGGGGCCGACTGCTGCCGAGCTTAGTGAAGACAGAATCGCTAAAATTAACTTCAAGTCAGGTGTTGAAACAGGTCTCATCCTAACCAACAAGCCAATCTGGGCCAAATTTTTTGAGCTCATCTTACACAAAACGACACCTAATATATCTCCTCAGGAGGCTATGCTTATTACCGGTGCTCGTGATGTAACATATATTGCGACACATAATATTAATGTCTTTGATAATCAGCGTATTTGTGAAGAAACCGTGAAATTCCTGAAAGACGGGAAATTTTAAATGTCAAAAGACCGAATTTTGCATAATGCAAAATTCGGTCTTTTGCTTACTCCAGTTTGTCATAGAATTTGGTTATGACATTGTATGGAGTTCCCTCGGAATATCCGTAAAACGAATATGCCGAGAATGTGTGTGCCGCGTGTTTTTTAAACTCTTCAACCTCTGCAACAGAGATTTCTGAGTTCTTTTTCAGGCCTTTGCGACCATACTCATAAACCTCGCAGATTTTCCCGTCTTGGGACAAGAGGTAGTAGGTCTTATTGCCCTTACCAATGACATATACTCGCTTGTATTTTGGCGGTATGTCATTGACACCAAACAGCCCGTCTTTTTCAAAAATGTAGCCATTTGTGGTGGCATACACATTGTCAAACGGGGCATATTGATTCTTGCTCCCGTAAACACTCTTTTTACCATTATAATCCGTTATAATGACAAAATATTTACTGCCCAGGCGGCAGGCCTTTTCCATAGAACGACCTTCCGCAAGCTTGGCCATTCTAGGTTTACCTTTCGGTACATTGGAATACATGGTACTCCACATTAAATCGGACCCGTCGTCGGGAACATCAACATGAAGATCCCATAGTTCCGCTTTGTCGGCCTTGCAAGCAATGAGCCGGCAATAGTTCGCCTCTACTTCGACCTTGTTAAGGGAAGTATACTCAATGGCGAGCATCTCATCGCCATTTGCAGCTTCCACACCATACAGATTTTTTCCGCGGTCATGAACTATGTTCATTGACATATTAAGCGGTTCCTTTTCAATACAGGATGTTAGCACCAGTGCAACCATCCCGCAGCAGAATAATAATACTTTTTTCATAATTTTTGTTTTTTAATAATTAATTGCAACTTTTTTATATAACATATTTTCCGGTTTGGCAACCATTTTTGACAAAAACCGCCGAAAATTTTCGGCGGTTCTTTTTTGCATCCTCACCCCCAAGTCTTGATGTAACAAGATTTGGAGGTTTATTTCATTAATTTCCGTGGCGTCTGGCCAGCTTTTTGATGGCTGCCTTGTGCCAATAGCTATCACCGCCGGCAAGTCGGCAATCATAGAAATAAGCTCCGATGTCATGATCCTTGTACTCACTAAATGAGTATTCGGACACTACATATTTCGCGTCAAGGTCGCGAAATTCTTCTGCATCGGCGATGGTGATGACATTCCGGCGGACTTTTTTCTCTCCGTAGGGGTAAAATGTTAAATCACAATTCGTGCCATCTACCGAGGTCAGATAGTAATAATGGAGTTGCATTTTGCAGATGTATACCTTCTCATATACAGGAGCTACTCCGCAATAGCCGTGTTTGCCGTTCTTCCGTGTGATATAGCCATCAACCGATGGATAGATTTCGTCATATGGAGCATATGGGTCTTTATACCCATAGACGCTCTTTTTGCCATTATCATCCACTAGGACAATTAAATGTTTAGCATACGGAACGTCAAGTTCGTACATATACGGACTTTCCGTAAGCTTAGTCATTTTGGGTGTGCCCTGCGACACGACTTTGTCTTTGTCTTTCCAGTAGTAATTCATTTCTGGAACATCAAGATCAAATTTCCATAGCTCGGCCTTGCCATCCTTGTGGGCGATAAAATCAGCATACTCACAATGAACTCTTTCTATGGAGTCATACTCCATCGGAAGAATTACTCTGCCATAAAATTTAATTCCTGATACTTTTTTCCATCGATTATGGACTATTTCCAAACCAGACCCCGAAGATTTTTCGGTACTCGTGCATGAAGCAGCTATAAGGGCTACCATGAAAAATAATAATACTTTTTTCATAATACTTTTTTTTAGTTAGTAATTTGTTATCACCCTATGTTGTATAATAAAATTTTGATTTTTACAACCTTTTTTTGACAAAAACCGCCGAAAATTTTCGGCGGTTCTGACCTTTGAGCTATTTAAAGTTTATATTCATGTTGGCTTTGCCAAACTCGTTGCCTTTGCTACGGTAATAATCATAGTAGTTGGCGGCTTCTTGCTGATCTAATGCTCCAGGCGGTATCCGACGCGGATCACCTCCGCGGTCAAGATAATCTCGGTAGTATTTACTATAACCGTAACTTACCGTTCCTTCATAACGTCCCTTGGAATCTTTCTTGCGGTTGTTTTGGACTTCTTGCAGATTTTTCAAATTCTTGCTGTCTGTCCCTTCCTGCAATGTGAATTTTTCCATTTTGTTGTGTATTCCGTCAGATGTCATACGGGTTACTCGACCTTTTTCATCTATTTTAGTCATTTCGGTCTCCATCAAGCCGGCAGAATTTATTCTCATGCGACTGAAAACTACTTCGCCTTTGGCGGTAACTTGTTTCATTACAACCTCTCCGGAAGCATCATCTGTTGAAATTATCTCCGGAGCTTGGCTGTTGGCCTGGCTAAAATCATGTGCCGATTTGCTTACTCGTTTTTCTATAAGTGCTCTGGTTACCGCTTTTTGGACAATTTTCTTCTGTTCGGCCGACAGACCTTGATACATTTTATCAAGCTCTTGCTTGTTAAATTCACCTCGCTCGTTAATTACACGATCTAGTTGTCGGTTGTTTAATTTGAGTTTCTCTCTGTATACTTCTACCGGCTTGCCGTTAACCATTTTAACCTGCTTGGTTTGTGTTATGGTAAAGTTTTCGCTGATAATTTGTTTAACTTCTTTACCATTCTTGTTTTGAATTATGGTAGCGACACCGTTTTCAAGTCTATGAATTCGGCCTTTTTTGTCCGTGTACTCTTTAACTCCGTTTTTACTTGCCACATTATCAAATTTTTTGAGCTCTGATTTATATTTGGCTCGACGAAATGCTCTGTTTCCGGCAAATATTCGGCTTCTGACTGCCCGGCCAATATGGCTGCTGGCGGCAGATGCCAGCGGCTGAGCTACTTTCTTGGTCATCCCTTTAGCCGCCGATGCCGCCATCGTACCAATGCTGGAGCCTATTTCGGTGGAGCTGATGGAAGATGCAAATTCGTCTGCAAATTCTTTGGCCATTTTCAAAACCGACCACGCCAATAAAAAGACAAAAGCCAACTTGAGAAAATGCGGCGACAACCACTGAAAACTCTCCAAAATTTTCTCATAGTATATCTTTACTTCTTCTGAGGGAACCGCAAACAAATCATCAAAATCCATTCCCGTTGAATCTATTGTGGTGACACTACTGTCTATACTTTGCTGTAATACCCCTAAGATAACCAAGACTACTATGGTAATAAATAAAAAGATAAACATGGAATTTAGAAAAGTTTCCCACACTTTCTTGGTATACTGACGAGTTGCCTTAAATGCAAAACCTCCTACCGCTATTGGCAATAGTGCTCCGGCAACACCAAGCTGTAAAACTGCATCTATCATTAAAAATGGTATGCCAAACATAAGGAAAAGCGACAAGACCCATATGATGATGCCGGTAAAGAAGTATATCCACTTAGGAAACAGAAAGACTGCATCTTGCCATGACTTGCACATCATTGATTCGCCGAGTGCCTTAAATCTCCTAATGCGATTTTCCATTAAAGTCATGGTTTTGACAATGCTTTCTCCCATGGACGGCGGCAGTCCTTGTTCGGTTTTAATAATACCGGCACTGGCATTTTTTATCTTAGAATATTCTTCACAAACGGTTGTTTGTTCGGAACCATTTGCATCTGCCGTGGGCGGCGGACAGTTGCTCAAGGCTTCTTGGGCCAAACTTTGTCCGGATGCATAAAACGGCTCTATAAATGTATCAAAAAAACTTCCGACACCGCTCCTTAGTATCATAAAGGCTATCAGCACCACAAAACCTTGAGTAATCATGGATTGCAACAAGTCTTTAATATCTTTGGTTTCAATGGATGAAACAAATGATAAAATCTGAATCGCTAACCAAACACCGAATCCGACAATCACCAAAACTGATATCGCTGAGGAAAATGTTCTGACCGACTTATCGGTAACGGCACTGACCGTATTAAACATAACCGAAAATAAACTACACAAAGTACACTTGTCTTTGGCGGTGTATTTACAATACGGAAGACATCTTGTTGCCTCATATGGTCTGCAACCGGGCTTGAAATCCACATAATCTTTTTCATATTTTAATACTGATAACTTACCTTGATTATTGATGAGCTCTTGATGTAGTCTGGCCTTTGCCGTACCACTTATGTTGCTATCTTGCATATCCTCTATTATTCCGGCATTGACATCTTCTAACCTGTTTATTTCCTCACCTAATTGATAACTACGGATTTTTGTACTACTTTCATACTTACTGATAAGATCTTTCGTGGCGTCATTAAGATTTTGCTCCGGGATTTTATTAACGGTATCCATGTATGATTGTAATCTGTCCATATCTGCTTTAGATACAACATTTCCATTATCAATGTTGTCAATAATTTGATTAGCGTCACTTATCATCTCTTCAACACTACTGGCTAAGCTATACCGAGGTGAAACTAAAAAAAAGCATAATATAATTGTATAAATTGTAATACGGACTGCTTTAGTTAAATACATTTTTTTCATGGCACACCTCTACTTTCCTTCTTCGGCCTTGCCGCCTTTGAATTTCGATGCGATGTTACGGGCTGTTTGTTTGGGATGAAGAGCCAATCCTCCGGCCTTTTGTATACCTCCCTTTAGTAGTCTACCCGTTTGATTAGCCAATACATCACCGGCAAATTTAGGTGCGGCCGCAACCATATTCTTGGCAAATGATGTCATCATCGTGGCCGTGCTGTGCATCGGTGACGCATCTCCAAAAGTTTTATCCGGGAAAAATTTGTTGACCAAATCAGAACTGGTTTTTTGTACCAATTTCATGAAATATATCAAAGCAAATATACTTAATACAAATGAAGCCGAGAAAATGTGTATATTTTCATTAATTTCATCTCTGAGCTGATCCTCATCCAAATCACCAGTTCCCAATATTAAATTATCTATTTTGCTAAATAGTGCCTCAAGACCTCCTCCGACCAGTGCTTCATCCAATAACTGCATGCCAAACATGGTTATCAATGCCAAAAATGCAAATAATGCCGAGGACTTTATTATAATACTTATTATCATGTAGAGTTTGCTCTCGCTAATCTTAAACGGCCAAAATCCCATTACCAGCGGAAATGCCAAAACGGCAAAACCGATTTTAAATGAGATATCCAGCAGATAATATGAAATCGACAAAACAAGCATAAAGCCCAAACACCATATCACAGCTCCTTCCAACCAGGTAATTATGTTGGGTATGTACATAGTTTTTACAATTAAATCCAGTGATATGGCTCCGCCGTTTTCCATGGTAGAATAACACATCATCATGTTACCTAAAACTTGTATGTCGGACAACTTGTTGGTGATGGCTCGTATGGCTCCCAAAATTGAATTCATTACCGTCGTCGGCATAATATCTACCGGACCGGTATATTTTATTTCTTGCGGTATATCAACCACCAAGCTGTCATAATCGGCAGCTCCGCTACCGGTAGATGTGGTATTGCTAGCAGAAGTCATCAGACTGACCGCCTGACCGGCCGCCGGCCACCCGCCGGCTTTAATACTTTGGCCCTTGGGGGGATTTTGCTGTATAATGGAACTTTCGCATATCTTACGATGTGCCCCATCACATTGTGATTTGTTTATACTGCATATTTTCTTGGCCGGCAACGAAAGCGGGTCTATGTAGCCATCTATCTTTTTATTGTTTACGGTACCGCTGAAATATACACCAAAGTGCAGGTGTGCACCTGTACCGACACCGGTATTGCCTATACAACCGATTTTTTCTCCCTGCCTTACCTTTTTACTGGTGCCTGATGCCGCTCCGCTGTTCATTTTCATGTGAGCATAATAGGTCTTCCACCTGTTGCCGCTTATGGTTCCGTGGTCTATTATTGCATAATATCCATAGCCGGTTACATTACCGCTACCTGATCTTTGAACCTTATAAGTTATGGTGCCGGGACCTGCCGCTACAACAGGATTGCAAGCTTCCTTGGCCGTAACTGCCGCATCTATCCCCATGTGCGTCGATGAACATCCGGCACAGGGTCGCGGACGGCAACCAAATAGTGAAGTAATATAGCCACCGCTTAAGCCGGGAACCAGTAGGTTAGGTATCTCTGTTTGTGAAAATACGGCTTCATTTTGTTTGGTCGCTTCGGCATCATAGGCTTTTTCTTCTTCGCTGAGCTCGCTGTTCTCACTGGATGTAGAATCCGGCAACGGTGTTTCAAGTTGCGGAGCGTCCTTTTTTAATTCTTGCTCCAACATGGCGGTGTCGGCATCGGTAATGGTATCCCAATCTTCCGTGTACTCTTTAATCTCTGCCGTCCAAAATTCCTGACCCATAAGAGCTCCTACACTCATGATCGGCGTAATCACAAATTTGCTGATTACCGAGGTGCCTTCAACTATGACTAAATATGCTAAACCTACCTTGAATAAAGTCTTGAACAAATCATTTAATATATTGCCGACCTGTAGCTCGGTAAACGAAGATACATTCTTCAAGCCCCAAAAAGCCATCCATAATAGCGTGCCGATGATTAAAACCGCTATGCCCGCTTCTTGTGTAACTATTATTCCTTTACTTGCCGCGTGCAGAAATGCCGATGTCAGCTTTTCTACTACCAAACACGACCAACACCCCGCCTGGTAACGAGCTTGGAGTTGTGCCGCTGTAGGACAAGCCTGCAAAATCTTGGTTTCTATCTTTTGGGATAACTTTTCAAGCTTTTCTTGTTTTTTGGTTTCTTGGGTTTCTTCCAAAACTTCCGCAAGGCGATTCTCTGCCATCCGAACCATATTATCGAGCTCTATTTTAAGGCTCAAATAATCATTTTCGCTTATGTAACCTTCCTTTTTTAAATCATCCAGATTGTTTTGAGCTTTTTGGGCGTGAGCCAGCAAATTTTTCTGAAAAGCACCTTTAAGGGCTTTGTCATATCCTTCTTTGCTGGTATAATCAGAAAGTTTATCTAAAGCTTCTTGCAGATATTCTGTATTGGGCAAATGGAAGGGACCCTTTTCCGCAGCTGCCTCGTTTTTCGCGGCTTTCTCTAAAATCTTTTTGGCATTATCAGATAAGTTGATTTGTGCTTTATCGGAATAGTAGTTATTTGCGATTCTTTCTTTTTCTTCTTTACTGTATTCTGTTGCTCTTGTGTTCTTGAGGGCTTGCACTTCGTCTTCTCCTGATAAGATTTTGCCATCTTTATCAGTGGAAACACTAACTACATATTCTCCATTTCCCAGTGCTCTATCTTTACCTACACATTGGTATGTTGGCTCCTTCTCTACACACATGCCGCTCATTCCATCATACCTTAGACAATCTGGTGAATCTTTGCGAATACATTGACTCACATCAAGATTACAATTCGTATGACCACATAATATTGTCTCGGCTTTAGCTGACGGAGAAAAAACGCAAACGGCGACAAAAAACAGCACATACATCATGACTTTGATGATGTGTCCGAATC
The DNA here is from genome assembly GCA_949292335.1 of uncultured Pseudomonadota bacterium. Lineage (GTDB taxonomy): Bacteria > Pseudomonadota > Alphaproteobacteria > RF32 > CAG-239 > CAZU01. The sequence goes on along the minus strand of CASEYY010000020.1, from coordinate 1,550 downwards.
TGATAATATTTGTCCTGTCTTTTGTCATTGCTTTCTCCGTCCTGTTACTTGCGTCCTGCTATACGTGCCATCTTTGCCTTAAAGGCTGATGAGGATTCATAAGCCTTACCAAGTCCTTGGATAAATTTTATTGAAGACTGCGGGGCCATCGATAATCCGAAGGTAACCAAACTTCCTAAACCACTCAAAATTGCTCCGCCGATACCTTTGACCATGGCTTTTAAATTCTTTTGGAAGTTGGCACTCATCCCTACACCGAGCAACGATGAGGTTATTTGTTGGGAAACGCCCATTGAACCGTAAATTAAGAAACCTATCAGCAATAAGCACAAGAAACCTATACTGATGTCTTTCATATTGGCTTGCAAGTCTTCGGGATTGAATATACTCGGATTGTTTTGTATCAACGATACCATCGCCACTAAAACTAAAGATATGATTACCGAAAAACACATCATAAATGCAGATGAGGCCAATATATGTACAAAACCTTTTTTAGTCCACTCTCTGGTTGGACCAAAGGCATAAGAAACTATATAAAGCGGCAACAACATGATTATTATTCCCATTTGGAAAATCGTGTCTACCAAATAGAACGAAAATCCTATTTTAACAACCCAGAAAAACAGATATAATATTATACCCATTATCTTGCTCGTAAGATTGAGACCTCCTTGATTCATCACCTCAATAGCTATGTCTCCGCCGATGGTCAAGTATGTTGAAACAAGCTGTATCATACATCGCATGGTATTTTTTAGCGAGTTGGGAAACTCTCCGGCTGACGAAAGAATGGTGCCTTCAATAGAACAGTTCATGTTAACTCCTTTAACATCAATTTGGGTCCCAAATACAACAAATCCTTCTTCCAACGAAGAGGTAAACGATGTATTTAAAATGTCTACGCCTAATTTCAAAAACGCACTATATACCGGAAAAACAAGGCTGTTAATTACATATAATAACATCCCGCTTGATGATGCCAATGTACCGCACAAAACGCAGACAAACGCTTTGCGGATTATTTCATTCCATACCTCGCCGGCATTACTTTCCGTTACTGAGCTGACAAACTTTAATAATCTTAGTGCCAACCAAACTGAAAATGCCACCATCATTACCGGCATGGCCGCAGAAGTAAAATGACCATACATTACCCCAACTTGTGAGCCAACCGCATCATATATATCAGTCAAAATATTGCAACTCAAACAGCTTTGGTCGCTAACATCAATCGTACCTGAGGATAATTGATCAGGTTCTTTGGTACAGGCACCAAGCAACACTATCGTGGCTGTTATTACAGCCAGTTTGCCAAGTGTATGAAATATTTTGTGCCAATCAATCATTTTACCCTCTTCTTACTTTAGCCCATCCAACTTATTACGATCGGGGCGGTGACCGTGATGAGAACCATTATCCCCATTTGCCGTTCTGCCGCCGCTTGGTTCGTCGGGTGCCCCCTGACGACCGCCCTCGGAATTGGTATGTGTTGAACTGCCGCCGTTGCCGACATTTGCCGTTCTGCCGCCGCTTGGTCCGCCGGATGG
>CASEYY010000019.1 GCA_949292335.1 uncultured Pseudomonadota bacterium | reverse complement strand
GTATGTTCCTACATATTACTCACCCGTGCGCTACTCTCATCATCTTAGCAAGCTAAAATGAATCCCGTTCAACTTGCATGTGTTAAGCCTGCCGCCAGCGTTCGTTCTGAGCCAGGATCAAACTCTCATATTAAATGATTGTATCAATCCTGTCTAAATTACTCATAAAGAATTTCTTATTACAGGTTCCTTTATTCATACTTCAGACTTTATCATGTTTTTTTCATACATAATACTGTCTGCGTATCCTTTTATATCTCTTATTCACTCTGTCTTTATAACCACCAACGCTTTTCAAAACTTGCTTTCGTTTATCAGCGTCAGCGAGTGGGGTTATATGACAACCAATCTGCAAAGTCAACACCTTTTTTCAAAAAAAATAAAAAAAATGTGCAAAATATTTTATCGCTTTGAAATTAAATAAAAAATTACACAAAAAACTTTATCCACAACCCTTATTTTGCCACTCCGAACCGATTCCTGTAGTCTTTTTTATGCTCCGATTCCCAACATAACAAATATAAAACTATTGCCAAAGTAGAATGCCTTAGAGTTTCATATTGCATAATTTCATATTGCATAATTTGTATATTATAAAATACAGCCGTTTCTCTGCACTGTCGACATCGTTCCGCTTCTATTATTGAAAAAACACGAATAATTTTGCTTTTTTCTTATATATTAACCAATTTTTTATCTTGAAAACTTATATTTGTTTTGTATTATAACTGCGGTTTAACAATTAAATAGGAGGCTAAAATAGCAAAGGAATACACCAATGCGCCAGTACGCGATAATGACGGACCACGCATTAACGAAGAAATAACTGCAAAACAAGTAAGATTAATTGACGAAAAAGGTGAAAACCAAGGAGTTGTTTCAATATCTCAAGCATTGCAAATGGCTGATGATGCCGGATATGACTTAATTGAAATATCTCCCCAAGCTACTCCTCCTGTTTGCAAAATCCTAGACTACGGCAAATATAAATACGAAGTTCAAAAACGCAAAGCCGAAGCCAAGAAGAATCAGAAAGTTGTTGAAATAAAAGAACTAAAGCTTCGTCCCATGATTGATACTCATGACTACGAAGTTAAAGTAAAGCAAGCCAAGAAGTTTTTATCCGAAGGCAACAAGGTCAAATTTACCATGCGTTACAAAGGCCGCGAAATGAGCGCCAACAACTTAGGCAAAGAAGTTTTAGACCGCCTGCTTGAAGATTTAGAAGATTTATGCAAGGTCGATTCCGCCCCCAAGTTAGAGGGCAAACAAATGATGATGATAATATCACCGGTATAGAACCGATTATATTGTCAAACCAAAAGGGAGGTAATTAAAAAACCTCCCTTTTACCATTTTTACAAGACAAAACCAATACTATCATCAAAAGACACGGCTCTCACCCAATATGTCCACGACAAGCTGAGCCAAACCATCTCTTCTCTTGGTTTTCCGTCTTGCATAACGATTAGGTCTTCCTCATCACAAAGCACAACTTTGCACAAAGAACACACACCTAATAATTTTTTAGCTTCATCAAGCGAACTTAATTTAGCCTTTTCAAACTTGGATTGCCGCACTACCGGTCTCCCGTTAAAGACACCTTTTACTGTCCAAACCGAAGCAAATCCCGAAGTTCTGACCCAGGTTGTACCGCTGGCTGCCATCCAAACTCTTTCTTTTTCCGTAATTTCACCGTTTTCATTTTGCAAATTGACGGAAGCCAGCGAACACTCTCCCAAACAATTACAAGCTTCATCCAGTGATTTTCCTTTTTTTGCCTTAAATACGGTCTCTGACACAGTATTTAAGCATAATTTTTCATATTCCTTCATAATATATAAGTAATTAAATTTCGCTCACTTTTATATTTTTATATTTTAATAATAACAAGCAAATCTTTCTGATAATCACCCGATTTTTACTGACAAGCTCTTTCAAAGAGCATATATATAAACTAACAAAACCTCAGAGGAGCAAATTTTAGATGTTTGATAAAGAAATCTCGGCACTTTCGATAGAAGAAGCCAAAGCAGAACTTGAATATTTGGCAAAAGAGTTGGCCAAATCGGATTCAGCCTACTATCAGGACGACGCTCCTTATTTAACCGATGCCCAATATGACAAACTCAAACACCGTAATTTTGATATTGAGGCCAGATTTCCCGAACTGATTCGCCCCGATTCGCCATCAAAAAAGGTCGGTGCCGCGGCTAAAAGCGGATTTGGCAAAATCACGCACCGCTTTCCGATGTTATCTTTAGGAGATGTTTTTTCCTTAGAAGAAGTGGAAGATTTTATTTTGGGGGTAAAAAGATTCTTAAATACGGCCGAAGGTATTGCCTTTATGAGCGAGCCCAAGATTGACGGCTTATCTTTTTCTGCCCGTTATGAAAATCGCAGATTCGTTTCCGGAGCTACCAGAGGTGACGGCACCACCGGCGAAGACATAACCGCCAATCTAAAAACCATCAAACAGTTGCCATTAACCTTGCCTGACGATGCTCCGGATATTTTAGAGGTTCGCGGTGAAGTTTACATGGCCAAAGAAGATTTCTTTGCTCTCAACGAAAGATACGCCGCCGAAAACAAAAAGACTTTTGCCAACCCCCGCAATGCTGCGGCCGGCTCTTTACGGCAGCTGGACCCAAAAATTACCGCCGAACGTAATTTAAGTATCTTTGCTTATACCTGGGGTGAGGTTTCAGCCAGAAAATGGCAATCGCAGGCCGGATTTTTTGATTGTCTTAAAGCATGGGGCTTTCCGACCAACCCGCATAACACTCTGTGCCAAAATATCAAAGACATTGAGCAAAGTTTTGCTCACTTAATGGAAATTCGCTCATCTCTGCCCTATGATATTGACGGGGTCGTCTACAAAGTAAATTCTATTGAATTACAGGAAAGATTAGGCTTTTTGACCCGCACTCCGCGTTGGGCGATTGCTCATAAGTTTCCGGCCGAACAAGCTTTTACCAAAATCAACAACATTCGCATTCAGGTCGGACGTACCGGAGCCTTGACCCCGGTTGCCGATGTCGAACCGATTAATGTTGGCGGCGTTATAGTTTCTCACGCCACTTTGCATAACGAAGATGAAATCAAACGCAAAGACATTCGTATCGGCGACACCGTTATCATCCAACGAGCCGGCGATGTTATTCCGCAAATTGTTGGTGTCGTTCTAGAAAAAAGGCCTGCCGGTGCTCAAGAATTTATCTTTCCTGACAAATGTCCGGTATGTTTTTCTCATGCCATCAGAGAAGAAGACGAAGCTGTTCGTCGTTGCACCGGTGGTTTGAGCTGTCCGGCACAAGCCAAAGAAAGACTAAAGCACTTTGTTTCTAAAGACGCATTTGATATCGCAGGATTAGGTGATAAAATCATCGAAGATTTTTACCTTGAAGGTATCTTAAAGAATCCGGCCGATATTTTTACCATTGAACACCGCAACGGCGGAGATGATTTGTTTTCTTCTGCTCAAGGCTTGCACCTTGAACGCCGCGAAGGCTGGGGCAAAAAGTCGGTTGACAACCTGTTTAAAGCCATTAATGCCAAAAGAACAATCTCTTTACCTCGTTTTATTTATGCTCTGGGCATTAGGCAAGTCGGCAGTGCAACCGCTTTGCTTATTGCTAAAAATTACGGCTCATTTTCATCATTTATGCAAGATATGATAAACAAAGAAACCGCAAAAATAGTTTCGATTGACGGTATTGGTGCCGCCATGGCCACCGACATGGTCGAATTTTTTCAAGAACCACACAACATCAGTATTATTGAACAACTGCTAAAAGAGATAAAGGTTGAAGATTTTATTGATACTTCTCGCAGTGATTCCGTATTCTCGGACAAAACTCTTGTTTTCACCGGTACTCTAACGCAAATGACCAGAGCCGAAGCCAAAGCAAAAGCCTTAGATTTGGGAGCCAAAGTATCAGGCTCGGTATCCAAAAACACCGACTATGTTATCATGGGTGCTGACGCCGGTTCCAAGGCTAAAGTTGCCCAAGAATTGGGCATAAAAATCCTAAGCGAAACAGAATTCTTAAATCTGCTGTGATTCTTTTATTATAAACCATAAAATATCCGTTGACACAAAGGCTTTTCACGCCTATCTTATGCTCACATTAATTAAAAATTTTAAAATTATTTTGTTATGAAAAAAGAAGTAAAAAAATTACATCCGGTAAGCGAGGCTGAAAGATGTACCTTCTTTGAACAACTGTTCAAGAACCAGAAGATCGCTGCAGTAAACAGTAATTTTATGTGCCGAGTTGCGATGTGTAATGGGTATTTTTACCGCAAAGACATCTCAAGACGGTTCCATAATCTTGAAATAACCGGATACCAGATTGGCAACGATATTATCATCTGGCAATCCCGTAGCGATAAGCTGTTGTTTCTGCAGCAAAACAGCGATGCTGTAGACCTCTTTGGATCAAAAAAGGGATATGACTTTTTCATCAGAAGACTGTCAAAAGACGGTATTGTATATGAAAAATATACCTATGACCCCAAAGAAGAAACTTACTCGGTTGAAACCTCAAGAAGGGTTCCCACCGATTTTGACGAACATGCCGTTTCGGCAGGACATCCTCATTCATGGGTAAGAATGTTTCCCCATGAAGACGAGGAAACCAAATCAACCGACAACACCATATTCTACGGGTACATCCGTAAATATGGCTATCCGGAATGAAGAGACAGGAAAAGACCTGTCTTAAATCAAAAAGACAGGTCTTAAAACCTGTCTTTTTTTTATTCCTTATCCAAAAAGAAAAATTCGTATGCCTTGGCCGAAACCACATTAAAATAAATCACCATCGGGGCGGCAAATAATAAGGTTATATAGTCATTGCCGCCAAGCTCAAATACCACCCAACGAATAAACATAATCGTCAAATTGGTTAAGATTGCAATAAGCAAAAATTCCCAATAATTTCCTCTTGTTCTGCTCCAAGCAAACCGCAGGGAACCCGAACGACCGACTAAAGAAGAAATCCAAGCCAAAAAGGGACGATAAGCTACCACGGGAGATATTACAAGGAAAAATATATCAGTGAATGCGACAAATATTTGTTGCTCTTGAAAATTTCCTTGCAACAACTTTGCATATGCGACCTTAAACTCTGGTGATAAATTCATAAATAACGGTAATAAAGGTAACAATATAAGAATACTCACGATAAGAACTGAAAGCAGGACAATTTTGGTTGACGGAACTAAAGAGTCAAACAGCATTTTACAATCAAAATACGGTCTTTTCTGTAAATAATAACGAAAATGAGCTCCCCACAAAACATACATCAAAAGCAAAACCGGCCAAAAAGCTAAACTTTTCCACGAAAACAAGGCCATAGCACCGACAACATATGCAACCGTCGAGAAGATAAGATTATTTTTTCCGTCGTTTCGACAATCAGATAACGCTTCATACAAGATTTTATTTAATGGTAATTTTTTCACAAAAGAGTCACTCATAATGTCACCTATAGAATAACAAAACTAATGCTGCTATCATACGAATATAAAGTTTAAGATTGTTTAACATAAAAAGACTCTCCAGCAAAAAGCAGGAGAGTCTTTGACACGCATTGCGATCAAATCGAAATAAAATTACTTCAATTCAACTTTAGCACCGGCCTCTTCCAATTTTTTCTTCATTTCTTCGGCTTCGGCTTTGGCAACGCCTTCTTTAATGGTCTTCGGAGCGCCGTCTACCAAGTCTTTAGCTTCTTTCAAGCCCAATCCTGTGATAGCACGAACTTCTTTAATAACATTGATTTTGTTAGCACCGGCTTCGGCCAAGACTACATCGAATTCATCTTTTTCTTCGGCAGCAGCGGCACCGGCAGCAGCACCACCGGCAGCAACGGCAACGGCGGCAGCGGCAGAAACGCCCCATTTTTCTTCTAACATTTTTGACAAGTCAGCAGCTTCCATAACGGTCAAGGCTGACAATTCATCTACTAATTTGGCTAAATCGGCCATTTTTTTTCTCCAATTAAATAAATTAACAAATTAAACTAAAAACTTTAATTGCATACACTAAGCAGCAGCTTCGTTCTTCTCGGAATAAGCCTTGGTAACACGAGCCAACTGAGCGGCAGGAGCCTGCAGCAATCCGATAATTTTGGCTCTGAGTTCGTCGAGCGAGGGCAAGGAAGCCAAACGTTTGATATCTTCTACAGACAAAACGCCGGCAACATTGGCACCGCCGATAACGACTAACTTCTCGTTAGTTTTGGCAAATTCGACACAAACTTTGCAAGCCGACAGCGGATCGTTGGCAAACGCAATAGCGGTCGGTCCGACAAACAGATCAGCCAAAGCTTCAAATTTTGTACCTTTGAGAGCAAGACGAGTAATCCGGTTTTTAGTAACTCTAAAGCCGGCACCTGCTTTTCTGATATTGTCACGCAACTGTGAAACTTCTTGCACGGTCAATCCCTTGTAGTGGGAGATGACGACAGTTTCGGAGTTGTTGAACAATTCATTAAGTTCTGCCAGCAACTGTGTTTTTTCTTCGCGGTTCACTTATTGTCTCCAATTTCGACATCTTTTCTTTAACTAAAGAAAAGATGCAACCTTTTCACACACACCGCCCAAACATCGGCAAAGCTAAGCCTTGCACTGTTTCAAGCGGCAACTCATCTGTCCAGGAGAAAAAAGGATTATAAAAAATCTTACTAACTCCGTCTATGTAGGATATTTAAGATAGTTTATTCAAGCGACCAGCTCTAAAAACCACCACCTACAGTCTTGGACAGTTTCCTTCAAGATAAAATTTTCTTGAAGGAGCGGGTGATGATAAGCTCACCACCCGAAACTTTTCAAGTGACTACTCTAAGATTAGAGAGCAGCCAAGTCGACTTTAACGCCGACACCCATTGTAGAGCTCAAAGATATTCTCTTCATATAAGTACCTTTGGCACCTTGGGGTTTAGCCTTAACGATAGCATCAATGAAAGCTTTAGTATTTTCGTAGATTTGATCTTCAGAAAAACTAGCTTTACCGATACCGGCATGAACGATACCGCTTTTTTCAACACGATATTGAACTTCACCTGCTTTAGCTTTTTTAACGGCATTTTCTACATCAACGGTAACCGTACCCAACTTCGGGTTCGGCATCAAGCCTTTAGGACCCAAAACGCGAGCAACCTTACCGGCAATACCCATCATATCGGGAGTTGCGATCATTCTGTCGAAATCGATTTTTCCGGCCAGAATTGAATCGATAAGGTTTTCGGCACCGACGATATCGGCACCGGCAGCTTTAGCTTGATCGGCTTTTTCACCTTGAGCCAAAACGGCAACTCTAACGGTTTTACCGGTACCATGCGGCAAGGAGCAAACACCTCTAACCATTTGGTCGGCATATTTGGGATCAACACCCAAGTTGATAGCAATATCAATAGTTTCGTCAAATTTAGCTTTAGCGTTTTCTTTAACGATTTTCACAGCATCTTTCAAAGAATAAACTTGGTTCTTATCAAGATTTTTGTAAGCGTTTACGATTCTCTTTCCCATTTGACTACTCCACTACTTTAATACCCATGGAAACAGCCTGACCTTTAACCATATTCATGGCAGATTCAACTGTTGAGCAGTTCAAATCCGGCAATTTGGTCTCGGCAATTTCCTTAACTTGAGCCATAGTAACCTGACCGGCAACAACTTTACCCGGTTCTTTAGAAGCAGACTTAACACCGGCAGCTTTTTTCAAATAGTAAGCAACCGGAGGAAGTTTGGTTACAAATGTGAAAGATTTATCTTCATAAGCGGTAATCACAACCGGAACCGGAATACCGGGTTCCAATTTTTGCGTAGCTGCGTTAAACGCTTTGCAGAATTCCATAATATTCAAGCCTTTTTGACCCAAAGCAGGTCCGACCGGAGGAGACGGATTAGCTTTTCCTGCCGGTATCTGAAGCTTGATTAAACCTAAAATTTGTTTTTTAGACTTAGCCATTTCATCACCTTTTTAACTAGGTTTCGTGGTCAACAAGACGATGGCCGGTCTCCCACGAAATTATTACATTTTCACTATTCAAAACCCTTTCTCAAGGTCACCCCTTTAGAAAAGATTCGCCTCTATATACCACAACGATTTAATTTTGCAAGCATTTTTTTACTATTTCGTCATGGCTTTATACTGCTGCCAACCTCCGGCATAACTCAAAACTTTATCAAAGCCGTTTTGCAACAGAATTCTGGCAGCCACATAGCTGGTATATCCCTTAAAGCAATGTATCATGATGGTTTTGTCTTTTGGCAGCTCTCCCAAACGATTGCGTAACTGTCCGGCCGGAATATTGATTGCACCGTTGATATGTTCTTGGTTATATACGGCTTCCGGACGCACATCAAGCACCACCATATCAGAAAAATCATTACTGAAATAAGGTTTAACCAAACCATCTCTGGCATTACATATTGCCATACCAATCATATTAACCGGGTCTTTTGCTCCCGAATACGGCGGAGCATAGCATAACTCTGCATCTCTCAAGTCTTCAACCGTTCCACCCAGACGCATTATAGTAGCAATTACATCAATTCTTTTATCCACGCCTTCGCTTCCTACTGCCTGAGCACCCAAAATTTTTCCTTGTGCATCATACAAAACTTTTAAGGTCAATGCTTTTGCATCAGGGTAATATCCGGCATGTGAATTTCCCCAAATCAGCATTTTTTCGTACTGGACACCTGATTTTTGCAGTTGTTTTTCGCAATTACCGGTAAATGCAGCCGTTAAGCCAAATACTTTAACAATCCCCGTCCCTTGGGTTGCATTATACGGATACGGATTTTTGCCGACAATATGATCGGCAATCAACCTACCCTGACGATTTGCCGGACCGGCCAATGCAATCATAACCTCATTGCCCGAAACAAAATCTTTTACCGCAACGCTATCACCGCAAGCATAGATATCGGCAATGTTGGTCTGCATAAATTCGTTGGTTTTAATCGAGCCTCTTTCCGTTAAAGCAATACCGGCTTCTTTGGCCAAATAAGTATTTGGTTTAACCCCAATTGCCAAAATCACCATTTCGGCACCAACTTTTGCTCCCGAATTAAGCACCACTTGTTGCGGCTCGATTTTTTTCAACCCATCGCCCAAATACAAATCAATACCTTTGTTCTTCATCTCGGTATGAATTTGACAAACCATATCCTCATCCAAAGGCATTAAAACTTGCGGAGCCAATTCAATCAGCGATGTTTTCAAGCCCAAATGCACCAAATTTTCGGCTATTTCAACTCCGATAAAACCGCCGCCGACAACTGCTGCCGACTTAACATTATTTTGTTTGATAAAAGCTTTTATCTTATCGGCATCGGCAAGATGTTTAAGCACAAAATGCGGCATATTTTCAATACCGTCAATCTGCGGCACAAAAGGCTCTGCCCCAAGAGACAGCACCAATTTACCATATTCATATTTATTTCCGTCAAAGGTTATAACCGTCTTATTTTCGGTATCAATTTTTACAACCTCGGCATTAAGCTTAATATCAATATTAAACAAGTTCTTAAACAATGCCGGTTTTGCCACCTGCATATTTTCTCTGTCTTCAATCACATCACCGACAAAATACGGCAAGCCGCAACTGGCAATCGAGGTTTCAGCGGTTTTTTCCAAAATTGTAATCTCGGCTTTGTCATCAAGCCTACGCATTCTGGCCGCAAAACTGGCTCCGCCGGCACCGCCTCCCACAACGACTATTTTCATTATATTCCCTTTCTACAAATTACACTTATGACAATTTTTCTGATTTTCAATCTGAATATTGCAGTGCTCTATTGCAAATTTTTCTTCTATTACCTCGGCAATCTGATGTACCAAATTAATATCTTCGGCCACAATATGACACTCCAAAGAAACATCTTCTTCATTAATGCACCAAACATGTAAATGGTGTACATCTTTAACCCCTTTTACTTTTTTTATTGTTGCCGTAATTTCTTCTAAATCAAGCCCTTCCGGCACGGCGTTCATCAAAATGTTCACCACTTTGGGAAAAGATAGAATTGATTGATAAATCATATAAAAGGCAATCAATAATGCCACAACCCCATCGACCCAAAAAACATTAAAATATATAACGCACAAACCCGAAACGATAACGCCTAAAGAACCTAAAGCATCGGCCAGATTATGCAAGAACACCATTCGCATATTGGTATTGTGTCCGGCGTCATGATGTGAAAGCTTTGCCGTCAACCCATCAATTATCAGTGCTGCCACCGACACCCAAACAATTATTGCACCGTCGATTTTCTCAGGAGTTATCAAACGCCCCACTCCTTCAACCAGCAAATAGCAACCGGCAATAAAAAGCAAAATCAAATTCACAAAACCGCCGATAACTTCAGCTCTTCTAAAACCGTATGTATACTTGTTATCAGCTTTTTTACGACCGATTTTAAACGCGACAACCGCAATCAAAATCGAAAAAGCATCCGAAGTATTATGCAAAGCATCGCCGATTAAAGATACGCTGCCAGAAATTATGCCGCCAACGACTTCCACCACGCTCAAAAGCATATTAATAATAAACGATATAAACAAGTATTTTACAGACTTTTCGCTTACCTCGTGATGATGGTGATGATGCAGCAATCCTTCATGTTCATGCCTCTCATGCATTTTTACTCTCCTTAAATCAATTTCAATTTTACAAATGTTAGCAAGAGAGCTTCAAAAATACAATAACTTAAATAAATTATCGCACAAATTAAATTAACTTAAAAAAACGGATTATATGCCCACTGCAACAAGGCCTGTCTTTGCCGTTGTCTGCATTCAATATCATACATCATACAATTTTTACTTACCTGAGCCTTATGTCTCTTAAAAGACTTCCACCGTTTAATCTGTAATTTATCAATCTCAGGTATTCTACGCCCCATATAATAGCGGCAATACCATTGAAACCACCCTCTGGGATCGGGCATATATATCCACCCCTTTTGTCGCCAAACCATAAGCGGTTGCCTTGATTTTATCTTAAAGTAGTTACATCCGACATCTGGACTTTTGTATGATAGTTTGGCATTAACGAACCAATCTTTCGGAAACTCATCTTGACAATCTGTCATATAATGCCCTTCAAACACTCCGAGCTCAAGCATTTCTTTAGGAGTTAGCTCTGGTCTAAAATCTTCGGCAAAATCACACCCTTCCTTTGCCACACATTCATAGGCATATCCGCTTTGCATTTTATCGTTTACCACAATCATTTTTAATCCCCCTCATCACTGATATAATAGCACTTACAAATAAAACAACGACCGCAGAAAAAATAATATTGCCAGAGCCGAAATTATATGTTAAATGCTTCTTATCAAACTAAGCATATTAAATTATTAATCATAAAAAATCGAAATTATGAAAATTTTCAGTTTAAGGAAACCGGTTGAATTTATCGACGGTATCATGGTCGTTCATGACTTGGCACGCAATCATCAATATCAAAATTGTGGTGACCGCTTTTTGGTCGAAGGTTTTGATGTCGAAACGGAAAGTCATTATCAGGTATTTTACAACCGCAAAGGAAAATTCAGCAACGCAAAAATCGAAAACTCATTTCTTTCTTTGGTATTAGGCATACGGCGTTATCACAAGTTATCCGTCGAGAAAGGAATATTTAAAAACAGCGGACGAGCAATCTTTATTGCCGAAAAGTATATCATTGAAAAAGATCTGACCAAAAAACTGGTTGGCAGAAATTTCTTTTTCTATGATGGCAACACAGAACACGGCAAAATTGAATTTTCCTTACAAGAAGGCAAATGGATTTCTAGCAGAACCATTTCCTTAAGCAAGGTATTAAACTGGTTGCATTAACAAAATGGCTTCTGTAAAAACAGAAGCCTTTTTTGCTGTATTGACTTTTATTTTTTTACTATTATCTCTGACGATAAACAATTCACGGAGAAGGTTATGAATATAATATCATCGCTTAAAAATGTTTTTGTTAAAGAAAAGAACATAATCGACCCCTGGTTTGATACCCCGGAGAGCATTCGTTTTACGCTTCTGGCCTCGCTCAATATGGGGTTTCGTTATGTGCTTTTTATTGCATTAAGCCTTTTATTTAACAATTTACACTATCAAGTAAATCTATTTTTAATGTGGTTTATCTCTTCGTTCATTGCCTTTTACTCTTATAAAAAACTGGTGTTTAACACCCAAGGCAACCACCTCAAAGAATACCTCAAAAGTATTGCTATCTGGACATTAAGTTATATCATCAATGCCGGACTTTTAGAGATTATGATTGAGCATATGCAGCTTAACCTGTATTTTGCCCAAACCATAGCCATTGGTTTACTTTTAATAACCAACTACTTGCTGTTTAAGCATTTTGCCTTCCGCAAACCGTCACCCTTGCGTTTTTGGGAAAAGGTTTTGAGCATTTTTGACATTACCCGTTAGTAATTTCCTATCTCACAACCGCCTGCCTTGCATAAGAGCTAAAGAATACGATTTGTTTTTTCTGCACATTTGCATCGTTTTTGATTATATTGGCAAGCTTTTTATATACTGGTGAGTTAGGCGACAATATACGTGTAAAATCGCTTCTGTCTGCAAACTGCAACACATTATTTTTAACTCTTTGCTTTTGCACTGCCAACTCCTCCTCACTCATCTGTTGCTTGGTAACAAAGCTATAAAAACGATGTACCGCGGCCGCATCAAAAGCATCTTTTGCCGGCAAATCAGCTACTTTATCAAGTAAATTGTCGTCTATTTTCACGCTTCCGTCAATTAAGCTGCGATAGCTCAAAACATCTCCGTTATCTTTAACTCCCCACACCTGTGCCTGAGCCGTACGATAATCAAATTTTTCAATTACTTCCCATCGTCTGCTCATATTTTCGCCCACGAATCCCGGTTGATTTTCGGCAACGGCAAACACTTTTGCTAATGCCTGTTTTATTTTGTTGGCATAAACTATCTGCGAGCTTCCACCCTCTATTTTGGCACCGGTTTCCAATAACATCACGGCCAACATAAACGAAACTTTTGGCATTGCCTCGCCTTTTCTAAGCAACTCTGCCATTTGGAAGCGATTCATCTTCTCCGAATACTCATCTCCCACCACTTTTGCAAATGTTGGCATTTTATCATTATTTACCGCCACCAACCTATCAAGCAGTCCCGCATAAGTTTCACCTTCTTTAACGGTATGTATTTTTTTCATTTCAGTTTCAAAAACTTCTCTGGTTTTTGGGTTATCATATATTTTTGCCGTCAAAGAATTATCATTTTCCAATATGTCTGCCATTAAGGTATATATTGGTTTTTCAGCCTCTATACTAACCTGCACCACCGAAGAATTTTTTAACAAATCGTTTGCTTGCATTGCGTGCAAAGAAGCCAGTTGTAGTGCTGCCAAATCCTCCTGCGGAGTATTGTTTCTCTGCATATACAACATCTGTTTATTCATTAATTTGGTCACTTTTTTGAGCATGGCAACATCTTTTTGATACAGCTCATCCACTTGAGCGGAAAGTTCATTTAACATATCTTTGTTAAGTTCCGAAAGTTTCTTAACCGTATCTTCACTCAAATCCTTAAAACTCATACCCTCGGGCATAAATTTTTTATTAATTAAAAAATGCCATTGTGCCTTCAATTCCTTAGCGGCCAAAGCCTTTTGTGCTATCATATCCTTTTTTATTTCTTTTTCATGATTTTGCAGTTGTGCTATTTTTTGCTGAGTATCGAACCCCGGCAAAGTCATGGCCACGATTTTCGGGTAAGCTTTACTATACAAATATAACGGAGCCCCAAAAACAAACGGATCGCATATCTCGGCACCGGTCTGATTATCGGTATTAACTCTTCCCGACATTAAAGAGAGGTTGAACTTCTCGCCGAGACTTTTTGCCCTTGCAGCCTGATTAACAAACTTATAGCAAGAGTGAAACATATTATAATCATTTTCTTCCGCTTTTGCCGTAGCCCCGCGTTTATCTCGCTGTCTCATCGGCCCCAAGTGATCGGAAAAATCAAAACGAAAATCTCTTTTCAGCTGTGCGGCAAGCTCTTTTGTCAGCAACTCACGATTACCTTCATCAACGACTGCGGCATAAGTATCTGTTACTCTTTTTAATACCAAAGACAAAAATTCTTTCGCATACGGAAATACATCAGGATTATACGGGGTTTTATTCCCGTCGGTATAAGTTTCTCTTAAAGATTTTTCGGTTTCTAAATATGAAAATTCCGATTTTTTTGCCACTACGGCTTGACTATATCTACTCATTTTATTCAATTCTCGATTATTCAATTAACACACGCACATAAAAAAATAGCTTGTCGGTTATTATCCTCCAAGCACCCAAGCTATCTAAACCGTAATTGAAATGCTCAGAGGACCATAATCAACAAAATCAAGTTGATAATCAAAATTTGAGCAGAAATAACGAAAGAACCACCCTGATTTAACTTCAGAGCTGCAAACAAATCAAATCTATTGCTCACAAAATGGTTCATATTTATCCTTTTAACTATTCATCTCGTAAAATTCTATCTAATTTATCAAGCATGTCAATATTTTTTTTGTATTATAAAAAAGCCGCCACAATTTTCTTGCAGCGGCCATTCAAGCAAAACAAATTATGCTTTATTTACCGTTATATGCTTTTTCATAAACTTTTAAGACCAATTCTTTGGTGCAAGGGCGAGGATTTCCGCCGGTGCAAACATCAGCCATTGCGGCCTCTGCCAAAGCTTCCAAATCTTCTTTTTTAACACCGATTTCTTTCAAAGTTTTTGGAATACCCACATCCTTTGACAACTTTTTAACCGCCTTTATTGCCGCTTCACGATATTCGGCCTGCTTCATATCATCAACATTTTTAACGCCCATGGCTTTGGCAATTTCCTTAAACTTTTTGCCGGTATTCGGAGCATTAAATTCCATAACATACGGCAATAAAACAGCATTTGCCACCCCATGCGGAGTATCATAAAATGCCGATAACGGATGAGCCATTCCATGCACCACACCCAAACCGACATTAGAAAAAGCCATACCGGTTATATATTGTCCCAAAGCCATACCTTCACGACCGTCAGGATCATTATCTACGGCTTTACGCAAGTTTTTAGAGATCAATTCAATCGCTTTCAAATTCAGAGTATCAGCAAGTTCCCAAGCTCCCAAAGTTGTATATCCCTCAATGGCATGAGTCAGAGCATCCATACCGGTTGCCGCAGTCAAACCTTTGGGCATTGAAGACATCATATCCGGATCAACTATTGCTACCACCGGAATATCATGAGGATCAACACAAACAAATTTTCTGCGTTTTTTCTCATCGGTAATTACATAATTAATGGTTGTTTCGGCGGCGGTTCCGGCGGTTGTTGCCACAGCGATTACCGGCACGCTTTTATTTTTGGTCGGAGCCACCCCTTCTAATGACACCACATCATCAAATTCCGGATTATTGATAATAATTCCGATTCCTTTTGCCGTATCTTGCGGTGAACCACCTCCGATGGCAATCATATAATCGGCCTTAGCTTTTTTAAATGCCTTAACCCCGTTTTTAACCACATCGACACTTGGGTTTGCTTTAACTTCATCAAAAATTTCATAAGGTAATTTGTTTTTATCCAAAAGGTCGGTAACTTTTTTAACCACTTTAAATTTTACCAAATCTTTATCGGTAACGATTAATGCCTTTTTAAATGCTCGATTCTTTATTTCGTTTACAATTTCATTAACGGCACCATGTCCGTGATAACTTGTTTCATTCAAAATAAAACGATAAGCCATGCTAACCTCCTTTTTATAATATAAAAAAACAACTAGATGAAATCCTAAGCCTCTAATATTTAAGCTTTGGTAAAAAAATAAAAAGCAGCCTGTAAAAAAGCTGCTTTTCAAAAAATGCTACAAATCATTAATCCCAATAACATGAAAATTGTCATCGTAAATAAATTGCCTTTTCACATATTTTCCGGCAATTATTTCCGGTAAGAAATTTCTATCGGCTTCACGCATTTTATCATAAGGTATTTTGTCTTCATCAATCCAAAACACTTCTGCCTCATCTTTATTTTCATGAATTGAGCCGCTAAATTTTGTGCTTTTAAACACATGAACATAAAAATTCTTGGTCGGAAATTCTATATATCCCACCTCAACCGGATTCTCAATTTTCAAGCCGGTTTCTTCAAAAGTTTCTCTAACAACGCATTCTTCCATAGTTTCGTTTGGCTCTTTTTTTCCCCCGGGAAAATTAACACAGCCCTGATTAATACCTCTTTGATGTTTAATCATCAAAAATTTTCGATTAACTTTGTCCTCCACAATGGAGAGAGAAGCTTCTTTTTTCATTTGTTTTTCTTTCATAAAAAATCGGATGTTTATTTAATTTGTGAAATAATGATTATTTTGCCTGCCATGGTAATCTTATTTTTCAAGATTTTCAAGGCCGTTTTATCATCACTATTTTTTTAAGCCGATTGTTTACAAACATCCACCCATTTAGAAGATTTTGTGTATGTTTCCAGTTCATCAGGTGTCAGCTCTATTGCACTGTTTGAGCTACCGCAAGCCGGATATACGGTTTTATATTTTTTCAATGACACATCCAAACAGATATCAACATTTTCAGGGACCCCGAACGGGCACACTCCGCCGACTTCATGTCCTACATATTTAAGCACTTCATCTGCCGTCAACATTTTTGCCTTAGCATGGAAAAAAGCCTTATATTTTGCGTTATCGATTTTGCAATCTCCGGCCATTACCACGAGCATAATTTTTCCCTTAACATCAAACGACAAAGTCTTGGCTATTTTTCCGGCTTCACAACCGAGAGCCTGTGCCGCCAAACCAACCGTTGCACTCGAGACCGGAAATTCCAATATTCTGTTTTCTGCATTAAACCGACTTAAATACTTTCTGACACTATCCAAACTCAACTTCCAAAATTCCTTATTTTTATATTTAACAAGACAGATAAAATATCACACGGCTCATTCCAAAAGTCAACAAAACTCACCAACAAAAAAGCTCTCCGCGAGGGAGAGCTCCTTTATTGGTGGGCCCTGATGGACTCGAACCAACGACCAGACCGTTATGAGCGGCCTGCTCTAACCAACTGAGCTAAGGGCCCGCCAGTTGACAAAAACGAAAATATGCTATTCGTTCACGATAGTCAAGAATTTATTTTCACAAAACACAAAAAACTCCGACTTTCAAAAAAAATCGGAGTTCTTAATTTATTGATCCAAGAACGAACGCAACTTACGCGATCTGCTCGGATGTTTAAGCTTACGCAATGCCTTTGCCTCGATTTGACGAATGCGTTCACGGGTAACATTAAATTGCTGTCCGACCTCTTCCAAAGTGTGATCGGTATTCATACCGATTCCAAACCGCATACGCAGTACTCTTTCCTCTCTTGGTGTCAAAGAGGACAATATACGCGTACAAGTTTCTTTCAAATTGGAGTGGATTGCCGAATCTAACGGCTGCAAAGCACTCTCATCGGCAATAAAATCACCCAATGATGAATCTTCTTCATCGCCGACCGGTGATTCCAAAGAAACCGGCTCCTTAGCAATTTTCATAACTTTGCGAACCTTCTCCAAAGGCATTGACAATCGCTTAGCCAATTCCTCCGGTACCGGTTCTCTTCCCATCTCCGCCAGCATCTGTCTTGAAGTTCTGACCAACTTATTGATGGTTTCGATCATATGAACCGGAATACGGATAGTTCTGGCCTGATCGGCAATAGAACGAGTAATAGCCTGTCTTATCCACCAAGTTGCATAAGTCGAAAACTTATAACCGCGGCGATATTCAAATTTATCAACGGCTTTCATCAAACCGATATTTCCTTCTTGAATCAAATCCAAGAATTGCAAACCGCGATTTGTATATTTCTTAGCTATTGAGATAACCAAACGCAAGTTTGCCTCGATCATTTCTTTTTTGGCTCTTTCGGCTTCTCTTTCGCCTTTTTTGACGGTATCGACCATACGGCGATATTCGCTTATTGGTAATCCGCATTCCTGAGCCATCTGGGCAATACTGTCTCTTAATTCGGTAATTTCAACTCCGTATTTGCTCACAAATTCTTGCCAATGTTTATCTTTGATTTTGGCAACTTCCTCCAACCATTTAGGATCGAGTTCGGCTTTTTGATACATATTAAGGAAATCATCGCGTTTTACCTTACAGCTCATGGCATAACGCATTAATTTTCCTTCAAAACCCATAAGTCGTTTATTAAGTTCGTTTAACTGTTCCACCAACTGTTCCACGCGGGTAGCATTAAGATGGATTGAGCTCATTAATTCGACCAGATCTTTTTTAACTTCCAGATATCTTTTCTCGACATTAGCCGAGACTTTTTTACCGGCAATGATAGCAGCCACGCGCTGATTTTGGATTTTTTTCAACTCATCGTAATAACCGGCAATTTTATTCAATATATCCAACACCGGTTCTTTAAGAGCCTCCTCCATAGCCGCTATTGAAGCCGAAGAACGGTTAGCACCTCCGTCTTCGTCGTCATCACCTTCTCCGTCAGAATTTTCTCCGTTTTCATCGTTAATATCATCGGTCTGATCATCTTCCTCATCCTCATCGACCGGACCTTCAATTTCCATATCATCGTCGATATCATCGTCGATATCGTCAAGATTTTCTTTTTCATCCAATTCCTGAGCAACTTTATCCAAATCTTCAGTAGCACTGGCATTTGTGTCATCATCTTCAAAAGCCATGGCCTCGACATCATCGCCATACATCATTTCTAGATCGACAATATCTCTGAGCTGCATGGCTCCTTCTAAGAGCTCGTCACGCCAACCGGCAATCGCCTTAATGGTCATCGGGCTTTCGCACAAACCGTCAATCATAACTGTTTTACCGGCCTCAATTCTTTTAGCGATTGCGATTTCGCCGTCACGAGACAGCAATTCGACCGAGCCCATTTCTTTCAAATACATTCTGACCGGATCGTCGCTTCTTCCCAGTTCTTTTTCGTCGAAATTACCGCCTTCCTCGTCGTCATCTTCATAATTTTCTTCTTCGACGGCATCAGCATCAAAACCTTCGGCATCGCTTTCCGAAATAATGCTAATTCCCATATCCGATATTGAGGTCATAATATCCTCAATATGCTCTGACGACTCTCTCTCCGACGGAAGAGCTCTGTTTAGTTCTTCCATGGTAATAAAACCTCTGGTTCGTCCTTTATCGATTAATCTTTTTACGGCACTTCCCAAAGAATCAATTAATGGTGCATCTGCAGATGCACCTTCATACAAATCAGAATTTTCAATGTCCGACATTAATTTTCCTAAAAAAAATCGATTTTCATTTAAGCTTAAACTAACCTAAGTTAGTAATAATTTTTACTCTTTTTGTCAAGTATTAATATTCCGATTCGCACCCAAAAAACCTCGGCTTGCACCAAAACAATCAAAAGCTGTCTGTTTCAACCAAGAGTTGATTAAATTCCTTTTTCAGGCTCTCAAACCTCACATAGTCGTCATCAGTAAAATTTCCGCTGTCAATAACACTTTTGGCCTCTCGCATATCAGCTTCTATTCTTTTGAGCTGCACTTCGATGATTCTTTCATCCAGATGCTTACGCATTTTTATAATGTCCGGACACTGTTTTTTCAAGATATGTAAATCCACTTCTTTTTTCCAATTTTGCCCCAAGGCTTCATCCAAGGATGCGAGCAAACCTGTTTCATCGGGGGCTTCCGCACCATTATGAATAATATCCAAGATGGCCTCATATAAAGATTTCAGTTTGGTATCTTTTATAGAAAAGTTGAGCAACCGTTCCTCATATTCCTCCACCAACTCCGGATAGATAACAAAAGCCGAAATTATATATCTGGCTACCAAATCATCCAAATCGGTTTTAATCCTTTTGATTTGCGAAATTTTATCTTTATGTGCTGTATTGCGAGCAAAAGAAGATTTTGTACTAAGTTGCGGCAAAAATTCGGCTCTTAACTTGTTTTTCATTTCTTGAGCATAATAACCACGCACGGTCTCATCGGTAATTTTGGCAATTTCGGCTTTAAGTTCTTTTTCGATGCCGGCTTTTTGTTCCGGAGTTTGTAAGGATTTGTTTTCGGTTGTTTTACGCCACAACAAATCTTTAAGCGGCATGGTATCGGTAACGGTTTTTAAAAATTCATCGACACCTTTGGCTTTCAGGAATTCATCCGGATCCTGCTTATCCGGCAAAAAGGCATATTGCAAAGAGTAAGCCGGTTTTAGTATTGGTAACACTCTGTCGACCGAACGCACTGCGGCTCTGATACCGGCCAAATCGCCGTCAAAACAACATATCGGCTCACCAACTACCTTCCAAGCCTCTTGGATTTGTTCTTCGGTCAAAGCCGTTCCCAATGGAGCCACCGCATAGCCGATACCGTATTTATCCATGGCAATCACATCCATATAACCTTCGCAAATAATCAGCCTTTTGGCTTCATATCCTTTTTCTCGGGCATTATTTAGGTTATATAATATTCGTCTTTTATTAAAGACCGGAGTTTCCGGAGAGTTCAGATATTTAGGCTGACTTTTATCCATAACTCTTCCGCCGAAAGCAATAACCTTGCCGCGTTTATCCATAATCGGAATCATAACCCGATTACGAAAGAAGTCATGTGGCCGATTATTTTCCGGTATGGTCAAAAGCCCCAGCTCGACCATTTCTTCATCAGAAATACCTTGTGATGACAGTTGAGCCTTTAGGCCGTTATTGTTAGGAGCAAACCCCAAACGAAATTTTGTAATGATGTTATCGTCAAAGCCTCTGGCATACAAATAATCCAAGCCTTCGCGTCCCACAGGAAGCCGCAAACATTTCTCAAAAAAGCGAGCTGCCATTTCCATAATATCATAAGCCGAAGCCCTTTTTTCCGCCTGTTCTTTACTTTCCGGCGTAAGTTTAGGCAACTGCATTCCGACTTTATGAGCCAGTTTTTCCACCGCCTCGATAAAAGTCAAACCGTTGGCTTCCATTTCAAATTTAATAATGTCGCCATGAGCACCGCAACCAAAGCAATGGTAAAAACCTTTGGCTTCATTAACCGTAAACGACGGCGTTTTTTCGCTGTGAAACGGGCAGCAAGCCTGATACTCTCTGCCTTTACGCACCAATTTTATCTTAGAAGCCACGACATCAACGATTGATATCTTGGCTCTAAGTTCGTCGCAAAATCTTTGTAAGTCGGTTGAAGCCATAAGTTATAATCTGCCTTAAGATAACAAGCCCTTTATTATGGCATTGGCTTTTCCCATATCCATTTGTCCGGCATATTTAGCCTTCAGAGCCCCCATAACTTTACCCATATCTTTCATGGAAGCGGCACCGGTCTCGGCAATAATTGCTTTTATTGCCGCTTCGGCCTCAGCCTCAGACATTTGTTTAGGCAAAAATTTTTCTATGATTACAATTTCGGCTTTTTCTTTTTCGGCCAATTCCGGACGATTGCCGTCAATAAACATTTTGATTGAGTCATTGCGTTGTTTAATCATACCTTGCATCATCGCCATCAATTCGGCATCGGTCGCTTTTTCCTGACCTTTGCCTCTGGCTTCTACATCTTTTTCTTTTTGACCGGCAATAATCATTCTTACCGCACTGGTTGTTACCGTATCTTTAGCAAGCATTGCTTCCTTTAGAGCTTTTTGCAAATCTTCTCTTAACATTTTTCATTCCTTTCTTATCAAAAAACTGCCTCAAGCATAAACACCTTGCCTCAAAAAATCAACAAGTTTATCAAGCTTAAAAATAATACCGTAAACCGAGTGAAAATTCTTCCGTATCATCGCCGTAATTATTTTCGGCAAGTATATTTCCGCCGATTGCCCAGTTTGTGTCAAGCACATAATTGGCCTCAATTTTATAGGTTACCTTTTGTCCCAATTTCTGGCTGGCCCACTGTGGTTCAATCTCTGCCAATATTTTCCATTTTTCAAAATCGGCAAAGATTCCGGCATTAGCACTCATTGCCAACCACGAATTATGCGGCAGAGCCCCACCGTAAGCCGCTTTTGTATTAATCAGCATAAATCCCCACAGCCAATCGCTAAAAGCATAAGTTCCGCCGGAGCCGACACTCAAGTTACCCAAGTAGCCGAATTTTTCATCTTTTGGGTTTTGCCATCTTTCGACATTGGCTTTTATCTGAAAAGAAATCGGCTTAAACATTTTATCAATCGGCGAGATTGAACGAATAGTCAATAAATCAAAATTTTGCAACACCAAATTATTTTGATTATCATAGTGACGCAGTTTGGTTTCCAAAAAATTTATCTCCGCACCTTTGGGTAAGCCTAAATTATTATCGGTCAAAGACTGGTATGCCGGCCGATAAGCAATTTCTTGAAAAGCTTCGCCGTTTCTGATGCCCGCTCCTGCGACGACACGCATTGATTCATGTGCTTTCAATGGCGAATTTCCTTTTTCCAGCTCGGCAATACTACCCTTTTCTTTTAAGGCATTTCTGTTTCGCAACGCATCAAAACTTTGTTTGCGATATTCGTTCAGCTCTAAATTTTTAGCAATATACTGATACTGCACATACTGATAAGCCGTCTCATACACATCGACTTGCTGTGCTTTGCTCAAATTATTTTTCGTATTAAAATTTCCGCTATTCAAAAATTGGTTATAGGCGGACTTCTGTTCATCATTCATTAGATTGTAACGATGTTTTATTTTGTTTTGCCGAGACGGACGATAATTAATTCCCTTAACCAAATTATCGGCTCTATATGCGGCTTTAAAAGTATCCAGAGGAATTGCATGAACCGGAAATTGTTCGGCCAGTTTTAACGATGGTCTGACCGCATCAAGCATTTCCATCAGCATATACGAACAATTACGCGACAAAAAATAATATCTTGATTGAGTCTGCCCGATCTCCCACAAATGAGCCACAAAAAAATCCAACTCTTGCGGAGTTAAGTCCAAATTAAGCTCCCAGATATCGCGATTTTCGATATTATTATAGGTATTGATAATGTCATAGTAAGGTTTAACGGTAAATCCGCCATAATATCCTCCGGTTAAACCCAATATGGCATATAATGCTCCCGGATTATCTCCGGTAAAGGCACCATAATTTGCTCCGTGTGCAAGCATTTGAGTACCTTTGCGTTTGGTATCAATTCTAAACAATGTATGTCCGAACATTGACGACGGATTATTCATGTAAGCATCGGTAAACAGCAAAGTAACGCCGGCCGGCTGTAGATCTTGCCTAAACTTCTCATATTCGTCACAATCGGGGAAATCGGTATTGATTAAGCCGTTTTTTTTAAGCAAAAGATAACGCGACGGGAACAAACATTTTTTTTCGTTGTCGTCGGAATTAAAGAGTTCAATGGTTGCTTGCAACTCTGCTTGAGGATTTGTTTTTCCGTTTTCAGCCAGAAAGAAATTTTCGGAATCAATAGAGCTTTTGTTGTTATGATAATGTCCCACCGCTAACCATGCATCACTTTCGGCAAAATCATCATTTGCCGCTGCCTCGCTTGCCATACACAACAATAATACCAATAAGCCCCACCGCATAGGAATCACCTTAATTAAACAAAAGAGGAAAATATTATCCGCGACAATATTTTCCTCCTTTAAGAGAGATCATAAAAATTATGCTTTAGCCAACTGCATAACCGACAAGGTCAAATCAACGGCATCGACATCATTGCTGGCAAACAAAGTACCGAAATTATTTTGTATTTTTGCCGAAAACTCACCTTCATCAACATTCAAAATACCGGCAACGGTAGTTAAGGTTTCACCCTGACCGGCCGCAGCATCCATGGCAAATTGTTCCATATTATTTTCCAAAAAGGCCAAGAGCATTCTGCCGGTTCCGCCGGTAACCCGACCATTGGGATCACAACCGGAAGTACCTGTAGAAATACCGAAAGTCTGTGTTCCGAAAATATTGTTTGTCGTAACGGCCAAAACCTGAGGCACAATACCGGACTGTCCTCTCCAAGCCATAGAGCCCAAACCGCAACCGGTTGAATCATAGGCATTTGCATTGGTTGACAGAGCCAAGACACCGGCAGCCACAGCCGACAAAAGATACAATTTTTTCATCTGTTATCTCCACCATAGTTTCACATAAGTCATTTTACGATAACATAATTTTTTCATATGTATAGCAAATTAGCCGAGTTTTCCCCCGCAAAGAAA
The DNA here is from genome assembly GCA_949292335.1 of uncultured Pseudomonadota bacterium. Lineage (GTDB taxonomy): Bacteria > Pseudomonadota > Alphaproteobacteria > RF32 > CAG-239 > CAZU01. The sequence goes on along the minus strand of CASEYY010000019.1, from coordinate 27,165 downwards.
AAAGCTTGATTTATTTTTTAGTGGTGTTATATATGAGCCATATAGAGTTTCAAATATCGTTCTGTGAAGGAGTTTTCTCCCTCGCAGTTCTTTTTTTCTAATATTTTGTGAGGATAAAGAAATGGAAAAATTTCCTTTAACTAAGGTCGGCTATAATGCATTGGAAGCCGAATTAAAGAATTTAAAAGCAGTAGAACGTCCCAATATCATAGCGGCCATATCCGAAGCCCGTGCTCAAGGTGATTTATCGGAAAATGCCGAATACTCTGCTGCTAAAGAAAAGCAAAGTTTTATTGAAGGCCGCATTCAAGATTTGGAAGCCGTTTTGAGTCGTGCTCAGGTAATTGATGTACCGACGATAAAGAGTGATGTCATTCGTTTTGGTGCCACCGTAATTGTTGCCGATGAAGATGATGATAAAGAACGTTCTTACCAGATTGTCGGTGACTATGAGGCTGATATTGAAAAAAACAAGATATCATTATCCTCACCTTTGGCCAAAGCCCTAATCGGCAAAGAAGTCGGTGATGTTGCAGAATTTAGTGCCCCCTCGGGTCGCAAATCTTTTGAGATTATCGACATCAAATACATTTAGTACAACCAAGCCCCGACTTCCAGTCCGGGGCTTTTTCTTACTCATACCTCAAAGCATTAATCGGATTCAAAAGAGAGGCCTTATAAGCCGGATAAAACCCGAAGAACAACCCTACCATTCCCGAAAAAGAAAAAGGTAATAAGACATAGATTAATGAAACTTTAGTCGGCAACGAACTTAAGATTCCTACTAAATAGGATCCGACCAATCCCAATACCACACCGACCAACCCGCCGATTAACGACAAGACCAAAGATTCGCTTAAAAACTGCCATCTGATATCCCAAGCCTTAGCCCCGATAGCCATTCTGATACCGATTTCTCTGGTTCGTTCGGTAACCGAAACCAACATAATATTCATAATACCGATACCACCGACCAACAAAGATATCGAAGCAATAGAACCAAGTAAGATTGTCATCACCTTGGTTGAACTTTCCATCATCTCCATCATTTGGGTTAAATTGCGAATCACGAAATCATCATCTTTGTTTATTCCCAAATTATGCCTTTGCCGCAATAACTCTCTGATTTCTTCTTGAGCGGTATAGGTACTTTGTGAATCGATTGCCTGGAGCATAATCATTTTCACCTGATCGGGAAAAGAAATACCCATAACTTTTTTCTGAGCGGTTGTAATCGGGATATACACCACATCATCCTGATCCATCCCGTTACCCGACTGTCCACGGGGAATCAAAACTCCGATAACTTGAAAAGGTATTCCTTTTATTCTGATAGTTTTTCCCAAAGGATCGACATCGCCGAACAGCTCATTTACCACGGTCTGCCCCAAGATTGCGACTTTAGCGGCACTTCTGACATCGGTAGAAGAAAACATTCTGCCGTAAGACAGATTCCACTCTTTAATTTCAAACATTCTGCGGTCTGTTCCGGTCACCCCGGTTGACCAGTTGGCATTACCATATACTATTTGAGTGGTTTCTTCCAAAACCGGTGCGGCAAGTTTGATTGCTTCGATTTTTTCCTGAATGGCATCACCGTCACTTTTTTTCATGGTCGGTTTAGAACCGTGACCGCTTCTGGCACCCGAAGATGTAGCCACGCCGGAACGGATTATGATTAAGTTTGAGCCCATTGTTTTCATTTCGTTTTGAATAGAAGTCTGAGCACCGTGCCCCACCGAAAGCATCACGATAACTGCCGCCACCCCGATAATTATGCCGAGTGAAGTCAGTATCGAACGCATTTTATTTGCTTTTATGGCTCGAGTAGCAATAGCAAAGATGGTAGCGGCGTCAATCATTTTTCATTCCTTTCGTCCGAATGGATTTCACCGTCGACGATTCGAATAATTCTTTTGGCATAATGAGCAATATCATCTTCGTGGGTTACCAAGATAATGGTACGTCCCAAATCTTCGTTTAATTTGGTAAACAGGTTCATAATTTCGACACTCATTTTGGTATCAAGATTTCCGGTTGGTTCATCGGCAAAGATAATCGGAGCCTCGTTAACCACGGCTCTGGCGATTGCCACGCGTTGCTGTTGTCCGCCGGAGAGCTGATTTGGCATATGATTCATTCTTTCTTTCAAGCCCACTTTTGCCAAAGCTTTTTGTGCTCTTTCTTCGCGTTGAGCTGCCGGCACATTGGCATAGACCATCGGCAGTTCCACATTTTCCAAAGCCGAAGTTCTGGAAAGCAGATTAAAGCCTTGAAAGACGAAGCCGATTTTTTTATTTCTGATTTCGGCCAACTCGTCGGCGGATAGATTTTCCACTCTCTGCCCGTCGAGGACATAAGTTCCGGATGTAGGTTTATCAAGACACCCCAGTATATTCATCAAGGTTGATTTTCCGGAACCCGACGGTCCCATAATTGCGACAAAATCGCCTTTTTCGATATTGAGATTAATCCCTTTCAAGATTTTGAGCTGTGTATCTTCCAGCGGATAAGATTTGGTAATATGTTTAAGCTCGATCAGGCTCATACTATCTTCTCCGCAATCTTAGCTGTTCGGCTCTTTTGGCGGTCTCTTTTTTATCCTCCAAAATGACCTCATCACCCTCTTTGATTTGTTCGGAAATAATTTCGGTTTTATCATCATCGGCCAGACCGTCTATAATATTGAATCTTTGGGGTTTACCGTCCTTTAGAATCCACAAACCTTTATCTTGGTACCTTTTGATATTGCCGTTTTCATCGGTCACATAAAATCGCAAAGCTTTATTGGGCACCAAGAGGACATCTTTTTTCTCGGCGGTGACAATGCTTACATTGGCGGTCATTCCCGGTTTAAGCCGCAAATCTTTATTATCGATACTGATAATCACCTCATAGGTCACAACATTTGAGGTTGTAATCGGGTTATTACGGACTTGGGTAACAATTCCTTCAAACACCTCATCGGGAAAGCTATCGACCATAAATTCGACTTTTTGTTCTTCTTTAACTTTGGCGATATCGGCCTCCACGACCGAAGCCTCGATTTGCATTTTGGTTAAATCTTCGGCGACATTAAACAGGGTTGGAGTATTAAAGCTTGCGGCCACGGTCTGTCCGACCTCCACCTCGCGAGATATTACCACGCCGTCGACCGAGGAGATGATTCTGGTATATTCCAAATCGATTTGAGCTTGTTTAAGAGCGGCCTCGGCTTGTTTAATTTCGGCTTTTTTAAGATTTCTTTGGGCCACGGCATTACTGTAATCGCGTTGAGCCGACTCGAGTTCTTTATCGGTAGAATATTTCGAACGATTAAGTTTTTTGGTTCTATCCAAATGTTTTTTATAATATGCAATATCGTTTTCGGTGACTTCCAGCTCGGCCTTAGCAATATCAAGAGCGGCTTGTTTTTGATCAACGGTAGCTTCAAAGGTTTGCGGATCGATTAGAGCCAAAAGCTGTCCTTTATCTACATTTGAGTTATAATCGACATATATTTCGGCGATAATACCGGAGATTTGCGTACCGATATTAACGGTAGAGATAGGGTTAATAATACCGGTTGCGGTAATTTTTTCAACGATATCGCCTTTAACCACTTTAGCAGTCACAAAATTATCATCTTTTCCGCAACTGCTCAAGCCGACAGCCAAGATTGTCAGGACGGAAGCCAGAAAAGACATTCTAAGTAATTTGTGCATATTTGTATCCTTATATCTGCATTTTTTAGAGATGATAACAGCAAAACCTAAAAAAAGTTTTAAAAAATCCTTGCTTCTGCATTTTTTTTGTCTATAATCGACAATGCATATTCTTATTAATTTAAATAATATTATTAAATCGTCGAACTTTCCCGCACCCGAATATGCATGCGGCAAATATTAGACACAAACAAAAGTATATGGAAAAAAATTTAAATTGCAGTGAGGATTCAGAAAAATTAGTAGTCATGAAAAAAATCCAAGCTCTTTTGCCGGATGGATTGTGTACCATTAACAAATATCCCGTGCAAAAAGAAATCAGAAGAAAAAACTCTTATGATTCTTTTACAGCTTGGACTTGCTGGGTCAAAAATACCGGAAACCAAACCTTCTTGGCTATTTTAAACCATAGCGAAATAAAACTCATTTCTGAACAAGAAATGAGGGACAACTTTAGTTCTCGCAGCATAAAAGTGATTTAAATCAAATTATTATGGCAAAAAAAGAAAAAATTAAGCTAACAAAAGACCAGTACTTGCAGCTGCAAGGACTGGATTTGCAACAAAAACTCGATTTGTTGCACGACTGGAAAAAGAGTGGAGAAGTAAGCGTTCAGCAGTTCAATTACTTTTCGAATCTCTGGATTAGCCGAGAGACGAAAAGAGTTATGGACATCAAAAATCCTTTGCGAAAAAGCAAAGATGAAAATCGTCCTAGCTCAAGTATGAGAACTGTGATTGAAGGCGACATAGAATTGTTCTACAACCGCCTTCAAGGAAAACTCAACTACTACCTAGCCAACCGGACAGCGATAGGGTTGAGTGAGAATGAACTGGAGCTTTTCAAAACCTACACCAGCAAATACAGGCTCTATAAGAGTTTAATAAACAATTTACTGGTGATTGGACTAAGGTTCCCCGATAAAAACCTCAACAAATATTGCGAGGAATTTATCAGAGAGCATAAAATGCACAAGGACTACAACGATGCACACTTCTGGTCCTCGCTCTGGGCCGACAGCAATTTGGTTCCAATGGATGCCATACGTTTGATGCTCACAAAGTCAAACGACGGATACCAAATAAATCCGATATTTGACAAAGGGTTGATAGGATTGTTGGTTCCTATGTTTGAAGTCCAAAGGGACAAAGAAGTTCAGCGGCTCAAATGGGCACAAGGTCTGGAGAGTGATACGGAAAGGGAAAAAGAGCTCGCCCGCAAGACCAGAAGGCTCAATGCCTTTAACATATTGCTCCAAGCGGCTCAAGGCTACATCAAGTAACAAATAGCAAAAAACCGAAAGCTTTTTACCAAGCTTTCGGTTTTTTGTCTAAAAACAGCTTGCCAACAATCGTTTTTTGATGTATTCTTGAAAATTGGTTGAATATAAAAAATAAATTATTATGAACAAAGCAGAAATTTTAAAATCGGCTCGGCCGATAACAAGAAAATGGCTTTATGCCAAGTTGCAAAATGCTGAACTCACCCCGGAGATACAAAAGAGCTTCTTTTATCTCAACACGGTCGAGGGCAATATTATCAACAAGTGGCACCAAAATGTTCTTCGCCGCATGGTTGCTGTCAAGCTACACGCCTATGAACCTGAGCTTTTTGAGTATATTTCCAAGCCGGAAGTAACGGTTATTCAAGCTCTGGCCAAGGCACGCAAAAGCTATGCCAAAGCTACCAGCAAACAGCATCAAAAGCAGATAGCCAAAATTATTGCTATCCTGCAACAACTGTTTGACAGTGAGAAAGAACTATATGACAAAGCCGGAAAACAACTGTCTCTAGGCAATGTCGAAAATGTTCTGGAAAACATTGCCGCAAAGATTGAAGCCAAAGATGAGGTTAGTGCCGAATACTTGCTATATACCAAGCAAAGTATCAAGCACTACAACCGCTTGCGAAAACTCAATATTGCCCCAAGCATTCATGAGTTATATCAAGCTCTTGACCCTCGTTTTGCCGGAGACCCCGACATCTACACCAAACAGATAAGCATTGTTTTATCAACTTATCACGAAGGCGAAGATGTTGACAAAGCTGTGAAAGACATTTGCTTTGATTTTATCAAAGACAGTATTAAATACTGCGGATATATCCATGTAAGTTTAATGGAGTATATATTCAAAAATGATGAAATCAGCGAACGTGCCTATCAGCTTTTCTGCGATGCGGAAAAACAGATTAGATCCAAAGGCATGTCGATTTTGCCGGCGGCATTTGCTGATCGTCTAGCCAAGAAAAAAGGGCTGGATGAGAAGCCAAAAAATGATTTGACGGATGCCGAAATTCGCATCCTTAAAATCAAGGAAATGTTCTCTTAAAAAAACACCCAAGCAGGATTTTTCAAACTCTGCTTGGGTGTTTTTTCATCTTCCGCTTAATTAAAAGAATATCCTCTAAGCAATTCTTCTGCCGTCATGGCTTTTTTACCTTGCCTTTGTATCTGCAAAACTTGCAAACACCCATCTTCACATCCAATAAACAGCCTATCTTTTTCTGCTCTGATTTCTCCGGCTTTCAAGCCATAAACATTCTCGACTACAGCACATTTTAACAACTTAAATCTTTCGCCGTTATGCTCAAAAAATGTTGCCGGATACGGATTAAATGCTCTGATTTTGTGTTCCAACACCTCGGCAGATTGCCAAAAGTCTAAACGACTCTCTTCTTTGTCAATTTTAGCCGCATAAGTTACCAAGCTCTCATCTTGTTCTTCCGGCACTATCTTATCTAAATCAGCCAAAACCTCAATGATAAGTTTTGCTCCCAACTCAGCCATTTTATCGTGCAAAATTCCAACCGTCATATCCTTATCAATAACAATTTCGCCCTTTTTATACATTGCACCGGCATCCAATGCTTCTACCACTTGCATAATTGTAATACCGGTTTTGTCGTCTCCGGCCTCAATAGCTCTTTGCATCGGAGCAGCTCCACGCCATCTCGGCAACAAAGAACCATGCACATTCAAACATTTTTTTGGGCATGCCTCGATAATTTCTTTGGGCAATATAAGCCCATACGCTGCCACGATTGATATATCGGCATTAAGTGCGGCAAATTTGGCTTGCTCTTCGGCATTTCGCAAAGTTTTGGGAGTTCTAACCTCAATCCCGTGATTTTCCGCCCAAACATGTACCGGAGATTTTTGCAATTCTTTACCGCGACCGGCCTCTTTCGGAGCTCTGGTATAAACGCACACCACTTCATGATTTTTATGCAAAGCTTCCAAAGTCGGCACCGCAAATTCCGGCGTTCCCAAAAACACTACTTTCATAATTACCCTCTTTTATTTATAAATTATGCTCTGAAATCCAAGCCCCAAACATTATAACGACCGGCATCTTCCTGCCAGTTTTCTCTAACCTTTACAAACAAGAACAAATGCACCTTATCTTCAAACAAATCTTCAATTTCGCGGCGAGCCGCCTGACCTATTTTTTTAATCATCGCCCCACCCTTGCCCAAAACAATAACCTTCTGGCTGTCGCGTTCAACATAAATGGTCATTTCTGCTCTGATTGAGCCGTCATCTCTTCTTTCCCAAAGCTCGGGTTCAACGGTTGTTGCATATGGAATTTCATGTTGCAAATACAAAAACATTTTTTCTCTGACAATTTCTGCCGCCAGCAGTTTAAGCGGCATATCAGACATCTGTTCTTCGGGATAATACCAAGGACTTTCCGGCAAATTATCAGCCAAATATTTATAAAATTCTTCAATATTTTTTCCGTTTGTAGCCGAAACAAAAAAAGTCTCTTCAAACTTATAAAAATCATTAAGCTCTTTGCTCAAAGACAACAAGTCTTTTTCTTTAACCAAGTCGACCTTATTGATGAGCAAGACAGCTTTAGTATTTTTCTTTTTTAAACCATTGATAATAGCTTTGGTTTCTTCATCAAAACCTTTTTTTGCATCTACCACCAACACCACGATATCGGCATCTTTTGAACCATCCCAAGCCGAAGCCACCATAGCCCTGTCGAGCCTTCTTTTCGGCTTAAAAATCCCCGGTGTATCCAAAAAAATTATTTGAGTATTTTCAAATATTCCAATACCTTTAACGGTTGTTCTGGTTGTTTGGACTTTTGGCGAAACGATAGATACTTTAGAACCGACAAAATTGTTGGTAATGGTAGACTTTCCGGCATTTGGTGCTCCGATAAGAGCCACAAACCCGCATCTGGTTGCATTTTCAGTCATTATTTTAACATCTCCAACATAGCCGTCGCCGCCGCAAACTCGGCAGCCTTTTTGCTGGTTCCGCTGCCGGAAGCCTTTTTACCGTTTTCCAATATAACTTCCATTTCAAACATCGGCTTATGCTCGCTGCCCGAACGCGACAACAATTCGTATCTCGGAGTACCCAATTTCAAGTGATGAGATAATTCTTGCAGTTCGGTTTTACTATCCTTTGGCGGTGCTACATTTCTATCAATCAACTCCCGCCAGTGATTGTTCACAAATTCGATTGCGGCATCAATTCCGGCATCGATATAAATAGCACCGATAATAGCTTCCGTCACATCGCACAATACATTTTCGTTTTTTCGCAAATCATCAGAGGCTACATTCATATATCTGTCGAGTTCCAATTTTCTTGCCACCTCGGCCACTGTTTCTTTACACACCAAACCGACAAATCTTTGCGACAAATTACCTTCCGGTTCTTTAGGAAACAAATTATACAACAAAAACGCTACCGCCACGCCTAAGACCCTGTCACCCAAGAACTCCAATCTTTCGTAGTTATTAGTCACATCGGCATCAATACTTCCGTGTGTAATCGCTTTTTTAAGCAGTTTTTCGTCCTTAAAATTATATTTAAGCACTTGTTGCAAAGTTTGCATTAAAACACCCTACTCAATACTGTTAAACAACCGCGACCATCTTATTTTTTTAGGCCAAGTCCAAGGCATATACCAAGCTTTTTGATCATTATGAGAAAAGAATAAGAAACGAGCCTTACCTACCAAATTTTCTTCGGGCACAAAGCCGACATTAACTCTGCTATCATCGGAACGGTCACGATTATCGCCCATCATAAAGAACATTCCTTCCGGCACGGTAACTTCTTCAAAATTGTCGTTATCTTCCTGATCAGACACTTCCAAGATATAATGCTCTTTTCCTTCCGGCAAAACTTCCACATACTTGCGGTACCTTTCGGCACTGCCGAAACGACTGCGAATTACAAATTCTTCTTCATTTTTGCGTTCCAACATTTTGCCGTTAATAAACAAACGACCGTTTTCCAATTTTATTTTATCACCTGGCAAGCCGATAACTCTCTTAATATAGTCGGTAGAATTATCTCTGGGATTTTTAAACACTACCACATCGCCTCTTTGCGGTTCATCATACCAAATTCTGCCCTCAAACAACGGCAAACTGAAAGGAAAAGAATGTTTTGAATAACCATATGTATATTTCGAAACAAATAAATAATCGCCCACATAAAGTGTCGGATACATTGAGCCTGATGGTATCTTAAACGGTTCAAACCATAAACTTCTGATAACTAAGGCTATTAATACGGCATAGATAATGGTTTTTATGGTATCGACAAAACTCTCTTCTTTTTCCATTTTAACCCCAAACACAACTATAGTTTTGCAAAATCTAAGCCATCATACAGCATATTTTGAAATTAACAACTACATTTTTCAATAATAACAACTGCTTGAGCATAACCACCTTCATCGCTGACTGAAAGCAAAACATTTATGTCTTCTTTTGCGGTTTCTCCATATAAAATCTCGGATGCCTTACCGTGAAAGCTAAGAAACGGTTTTCCGTTTTTATCATGTTTGAGTTCCACATCCTTAAAGGCGATTCCTTGAGCAAAACCGATGCCGAGAGCCTTTACCGCAGCTTCCTTGACTGCCCATAACTTAGCCAACTGTCCGGCAACATTTTTGCCTTTAACGATATATTCTTTCTCACCGGGATTACAAATTTTTTCAATAAAACCATCCCCGTGGCTTTGCAATATTTTTTCGATTCTTTTTAATGTCGCAACATCACATCCCAGACCCAATATCATCGGTTTATTCCTTTATTGATTGGCTCTTGCTACATAAGACACCGATTTTGAAGCCCTCAATGTTGTTATGATATCGGTCAGATGTTTCAAATCCCTAACCTCGATATCAACAATAAGTTCAAAATAAGTCATTGTTCTGTTGGTAATATTAAGGTTGGCAATATTTCCCTCGCAGCGAGCAATCATATTTGACAAATCGCCCAGAGTTCCGGGTTCATTAAGCAAAATGACCTTTAACCTACCGATATGAGACCCCTCCGTTGCCCCATCTCCCCAAGAAATATCGAGCCATCTTTCCGGTTCGGAAGCATATCTTTCCAGAGCCTTACAATCGATGGAATGCACGGCGACACCTTTACCGGTTGTGACAATACCGACAATTCTGTCTCCCGGCAACGGGTGACAACATCCGGCAAAATGCACAGCCATCCCCGGAATAAGCCCTTTAATCTGTACCGGATCGGATTTTGTTTTTTTATCGGATTTTCCAAAGCCTCTGACTTTGAATGATTTTACCACTTTTCCGAGTTTTGATTGTTTATAGCTTGGATATACCGCCTTCATCACATCCCAAGCCGTAATCAAACCCTCGCCGACCTTTGCATAAATATCTTCAACCGATTCGGCTTCAAAATTAGGCAATACACCGACCAACCCTTTTTCGCTAAACTCTAAATTTTCCCCCTTAAAAGTGCGTTCCAACATCTGCTCGCCCAAAGCAACAAACTGCTCGCGTTTATTGGCTCTGACATATCGTCTGATAGCGGCTTTGGCTTTTCCGGTAACCACAAACCTGTCCCACTCAGGTGACGGATGTTGAGCTTTTGAAGTTAATATCTCGACCTGATCACCATTTTGCAATACCGTACGCAGCGGTTTAATTTCGCCGTTTATTTTAGCTCCGACGCAGGTATTTCCAACCTTTGAATGCACGGCATAGGCAAAATCGACCGGAGTTGAATTAATCGGCAATCCGATTAAATCACCTTTCGGTGTAAAGCAAAACACCTGATCATTGTACATCTCAAGCTTGGTATTTTCCAAAAACTCTTCGGGATTAGAGGCCTCTTCCAAAATTTCTAACAACTCCTGTATCCAGCGGAAATTTTTACCGACCACTTTCTCGCCTTGTTTATAAGCCCAGTGAGCGGCCACGCCTTTTTCGTTAACCTCGTGCATTTCTTGGGTTCTGATTTGGATTTCGATACGGGTGTTTTCCGGCCCGATAACACCGGTATGAATTGATTTATAGCCGTTGGGTTTGGGTGTTGAAATATAATCCTTAAATCTTCGCGGCACCATATGATACTTGCTGTGAACAATACCCAGAGCCTGATAACAAGCCGCCACATCATCAACAATAATTCTAAAGGCCATAATATCGGACAGTTGCTCGAATGAAGCATTTTTCTTCTGCATTTTACGCCAGATTGAATAAGGCGATTTTTCTCTTCCCGAAATTGTAGCCTTGACGCCGCCTTCTTCCATATCTTTTTCAAGTTGTTTGATAATGGCAGGTACCAAATTGCTACCCTGTTCACGCAAGAAGTTCAATCGTGCGGTGATTGATTCATAAGCTTCTTTATGCAGTTCCTTAAACGCGATTTCTTCCAATTCGGTTTTAATTTCCTGCATACCGATTCTCTCGGCCAAAGGGGCATAAATATCAAGAGTTTCTTTGGCAATTCGCATTCTTTTTTCGGGAGCACAAAAATGCAAAGTACGCATATTGTGCAATCTGTCGGCCAGTTTAATCAGCAGTACTCTGATATCTTCCGACATTGCGAGCAAAAGTTTTCTGAAATTTTCGGCTTGTTTGGTATCTTTTGATTTAAGCTCAATCATTGCCAACTTTGTCAAACCGTCGACTATTTGAGCCACTTGTGGTCCGAATAGTTCTTTAATCTCATCTATTGTCGCATCGGTATCTTCGACGGTATCGTGAAGTAATCCGGCAATAATTGAGGTTGAGTCGAGCTTAAATTTAGTCAGGATACCGGCGACTTCCACCGGATGCGAATAATAAGGGTCGCCCGATGTTCTGAGCTGAGCACCGTGTTTTTTCATAGCATAAACATACGCCCGGTTCAAAGCATCTTCATCGGCGTCGGGATCATAAGATTTGACCAAATCAACAAGTTCGTACTGTCGTAACATTTCTATTCACTTCAAAAAACAAAAAAATCAGCTATTATAAACCTTATAATACACATTACTTAAATAAGTTTAAATAGCTGATTTTTTTCTTGCAAGATTTTTTTTAAGAATCAGAGCTTATTCGTCAAAGTCATTGACATCATCAAATCCGTCATCGACCGCAATATCATCCAAGCTCTCGTCATCCAAATCATCGGACATCTCATCGCCTTCTGCGTCGGCCTCCATATCCAAACTATCGTCTTCGCCGTGTATTTGCATAGAATCTTTCAACTCATCTTGCGAGATAAGACCGGAGAATTGCTCATCCAAATCAGCCAATTCTCTTTCGGCAGCCATAATTTCCAATTCTTCTTCTTCGGGTTCTTCAACCTCAACATACTTTTGCAATCCCATAACCAGAGAACGTTGCAATTCTTCAATACTAACGGTTTCTGCGGCGATTTCACGCAAAGCCACCACCGAATTTTTATCATTATCACGATCAACGGTCAAAGGGGCACCGGCAGCAATATCTTTAGCTCTTTGAGCAGCCACCATCAACAATTCATAACGATTAGGAATTTTATCAATACAATCTTCCACCGTAACACGAGCCATTTTATCAAATCCTCATAAAAACAATTAACAAAAAACGCGATTCGCCAATGGTATAAACACTTCGCCGACAAAAAGCAACAAAAAAATTATTTTTTTATTGAAAAACAAAGCATTATTTTAATATCGGATAATTGGATAGCCAAACAGATTATAATTGTGCTTTTGCAATTTTTCTTTAATTTGCAGCCGATTCTTTTTTACCTCCATTACATCGGCAAGCGGGGCTTTGTGAGCCTGAATAATTGATTGCATGGTTGCAAGTCGCACATTTTGTGTATATTCGCTCAGCATACTGAGTTTTTTATCATAAATTCCGCTTCGGTATTCTCTTATGGCTCTGACCACCCCGCTTCTTATATTTGCCAAACGGTAGGCTTTTAAGGTTTTATCGCAGGTATAAGCCCACTCATTTAAGGTAAATCCCTCTTCGGCCACAATCTGAGCCAGTTCACGTTCTTTATTTAATATCCTTGCTTTTTGCACTAATCTTGTACAAGGATTAACCATATCCTTCAATCCAGATGGGACATATTGTCCGATACCCTGCTCTTTTTCATACATCATCCACATTATGCCGATTCGCGTCATTAAAAATTCATTTTGCGGTTCTTTGGCCCATTTATCGACGGCATCAATGGTTGCGACAAAAGCCTTGACATCTGCCGATGTCAGCAAAGTATTTTTGTCGGGATAGAGGGTACGCAAATCACTTTTGGAAGCTTTTTCTTTTTCCTTATACCCCGGCATATATTTTTCTGGTTTAACCAATTTTTTAATAGCGGCATAAAATTCCGGATTATATTTCACCTTGGGATAATAGGGTGTCATCTGCGGTTGTTCGATATTCATCTCGTATCCGGGCCAGGCTTCCGGCATCAGCAAAAAATACAACGACGGAGACATAAATTCCAAATTTTCCACATCTTTAAGCTGTTCGGCAATTCTGGTTGGAAATTTATTTTTAGTTTCTTTAATTCCGGGCAGGTTCAAAATTTTTTCCGACATATTTGGGACTTCAAAAAGCATCGGTCCGAGATATTGATAATATTTTTTGGGGATCATGGAAAGAAATTCAATATAAAGATCTTCGTTTTCGCCCTTAATTCTTTTTTCCTGAGTTCCGTAGGTTGCAATAGTTACATAAAATTCCTGATCGAAATCGCCGAGCAAATCGTAAAAACTGCTGTATTTTTTATTGTAATTGTCATACTTTGCCAAAGTTTTTTCCAAATCTTCCACACTCGGCAACTTATCGGTTTCGAGGTTGATATCAAAAAAATCGGCAAAATCGGCTACCCCCAAAGCCGCGGCATTTCCGCTCCACAATATAGCCAATCCCATTGCCAATATTTTTCCGTATTTCATTTCAGCACAACCTCAAATCATGTTGTCGTTAAAAATAGCATGATAAAGTATAAAAAATTATAAACAAAATAAAAATAAAAAATATGCTAGACTCTGATTTATAATTACCTTATCATGCGAGACATATATAGGTTTTAATGTTTTAAGGAGATAGCAAATGCCCTGGACAGATGAAATGGTTGAAGAACTAAAGAGATTGTGGGCCGAAGGTGTCACCACCGGAGAGATTGGCCGCCGTCTTAACATATCCAAGAACTCCATTGTCGGTAAGGTTCACCGTTTAGGACTTTCGGGTCGTCCTTCTCCGATAAAAAGAAAAGAAGAAAATGTGGATAAAAAACCTGCGGCAAAGCAAGAACCTGCAACCAAAGAAAAAAAATGTTGCAAAAACAAAGATGAAAAATCCGCAAAAGACAGCAAACCGGAAGCAAAACCCGCAATAAGCTCACCGAAGCCGGAACCTGTAGCAAAAACGGAAGCTAAGCCCGAAGCCGTTCCAATAAAAAAAGTCGAACCGATGAAGACTGCCGCCACACAAGATGATGAAGACATCAAATTGGCAAAAAGTATGGGATTATCTGTAGAAACGCCGGCACATAAAGGACAATTTTCCTTAACCGACTTGGATAATCACACCTGCCGCTGGCCGATAGGCGATCCCAAAGATGAAAACTTCCATTTTTGCGGCAAAAAGGTTCGTATCGGACAAACCTATTGTGAAGAACATGCTGCAATAGCTTATGTAAGAAACAATAAGAAATAAACAAGCAAAAAGGCGAAATCAAAAAAATGATTTCGCCTTTATTTTTACTCCCAAATTATGGCCACTTCGCCTTTATGGATTGTGATTTTACCGGTGCGACCGCAGTCGTTGACCAGCACTTTTTTTCTACCCTTTTCCGGAACAACATTCCTCCAAGGGAACTTCACCGGACATACATAGGCATGACGGGAAACCGCTTCCAGTATGAAACATATTTCTTCCTGCCGTTTTTTTCCGATTACTACCCAGATAGGACCTTCAGTAACTTCATCGGTTTCCACCAGCTCTGCCAACGGAGCGAATTTAACACCCTGCCAATCATTTTCGAAATGCGACTTTAGCATTAAAGCCACACTTGATTGCGATTCAATCTGTTTCATAATAATAAATTTAATAAGTTAAAGTAATAACTTATTAACATATTATGAGAAAAAGTAAACAATATTTTTACTCTCAAAGGGTTTAAATTAAATTGTTTGCAAATATATATCCAAACATCAATCAACCATATAAGGAAAAAAAAATGAAAAAATTTTCTGCAATCACGGTTAGCACTATGCTATTGTGTATTGGCACCGCACAAGCTTCCGACGATGGTAGTAATGCCATGCCGCACCAAGAAACAGCCGAGGGAAGAGTTTTATTATCGGAACATTATCGACATCTAAAATTAGATAACATCGGACAAGATTACTCTGATTTTAAGGATTATTTGCAAAAAAAATACGGGCTTGGATACTCTCTAACTGCGTCGTTTACCTCGCAATACGGTGCTCCGAGCGGACACAACACGGCATTGCAAACCATTTTATATCCGGCGATTACCTGGGAGATGATGAATAACGAATATGGTAACGCCACCCTAAATTTTGCCTACAACATTGTCCAATACAGCGGAGCCAATTCCGGCACCATTGACGACAATATCGGTGTCGTAACCCCCATAAACGATTATAACAATCAACAAAACGAATTTCCGGAGCTCTACATCAGTTACCAGCTTCCCGGAAAATATGATTGGTTGACGGTTGGTTTGGGTCAATACCCGATATATAATTTTGACGGCACCACTTATGATTCCAATCAACAGGAGAACTTCATCAACTGGACATTTTCGCAAAATGCGTCATCGACATACCCGACGGCAGGACTTGGTTCATATTTTCAAATTGATGCCACGCAAGAATGGACCTTTGCCGCCGGTTTTCAAGACGCCACCAATGTTTCCGGCGACCGCATATCTACTTCGCACCTAGACGAAGAACACTACACGACATTCGGTTACATTTCTTACAATCCGACGATTAACGGGCTTGGTCTGGGGCAATATTCGTTTTTATTTTACAACCAGCCCTGGGTTGAAGCCCAACCCGAAACCACGAACGGTTGGTCATTTAATGCTTCGCAAAACTTAGGTGAGAAATGGGCAATTTTTGCCCGAGCCAACGGGGTCAGCGGTGATCAGGCCGAAGTCGACAATTCATACCTGTTGGGAGTTGTCATGAATAACCCGTTCAATCGTAATCCGCTTGATCAAATAGGATTTGCCGGAGCCCTAAACCATATTAACGAAGATGCCGTCGGTTCACCGCTTGAGCACAATTACGAAAAGATTTTGGAAAGTTATGTAAGTTTCGGAATTTCCAAATGGATGACCATTACACCGGATGTTCAGGTTTATTTTGATCCGGCCCTCAATCCAAAATCAGATACGGCATTTGCCTTTTCATTAAGGGCGACTCTGTTTTTCTGATTAAGCATGACCAGATACGACAAAATCTTGTATAAAAATGAGAATTTTTTAAAAGTTTAACTTTACAAAAAGCTCCTTGATGGGCTACATTAAGCCCATCCGTAAAGAGATAAAAATAAGGTAAACCATGAAAAAGATTCTCATTTTTATTGCAATGATACTTGTCAGCTCTTGCCAAAGCAAGATTGAGGAGGTTCCAATGGTAACGACACCAGAGCCGCAAACCTTACAAACCTTAAATGAGCTAAAAATAATCGGCGGAGTTGAAACCCTATATGTTTTACCCATAAAGATGCCCTTTCAAGCTCGCATTGATACCGGAGCCGAAACCTCATCCATAGATGTGCAAAATCTGCGTCCTTTTGAGAGAGACGGCGACAAATGGGTATCATTTGATATCATCAATCGCAAAAACGGTGAGAAACACCATTACGAAAAGCCGGTGGTTCGCCGCACCAACATTGTCCGCATAGAAGACAAAGAACACCGCTATGTCGTAAACATGAATATCAAAATCGGTGATGAGATTATCAACACCGAGTTTACTTTGGCCGAACGCGAAAAATTCACCTATCAGGTTTTAATCGGTCGCAACATATTAAACGGTCGTTTTATTGTCGATCCGTCGCAACAAAACACCCTGCACTAAAGGTCTGCCCGTAAATGAAAAAACTTATATCCGTCCGCTTAATTTTATCAATCGGCTTGATTTTATCAATGATTTTTGCCGGTTACAGCATTTATTACAAAATCAAATATTGGGGCTTCAGTATATCACCGAAACAAAACACCAATGTTTGGGCGATTGAAGCCAATATAAACTTTATCGCCGACGGTTCTCCGATTAAAGTTAGTTTGGGCATTCCTACCCAAAACAAAGGCTTTAAGATATTAGAAGAAAATATTATTGCCAACGGCTATAAAACGCAAAAACACGCCGACCGAATAGTCTTTTCGGCACGCAACATGATTGGCGAACAAAATCTTTATTACAAAATCATAGTTTTTGACAATATCAATACCAAAGACAAATTAAAAGATAAAGCCCCCAAAGCACCACGGATACCTCCGTTTGACGAACAAAAGATGGCACAGGCTCAACAAATATTAGATATTGTCGAGCAGTCCGAGGGTAAAGATACAGTAGAAAAATTAATCAAACTATTCAATGAGGAACCGTTAAATCCGGCACTAAAATCATACATTCCGGTTCAAAACACTACCAAAAGCAAAATAAACCAAATGCGTGAGCTCTTGGCTATTGAAGGAATTTCCACCCGCATAGCCCGCGGCTTAAATTTGGAAGAAGGCCAAAAAGTTACTCCCGATATGATGCTTGAAGCCTATATGGACGGAGCTTGGAGAATATATGATGTTTCAACCGGCGAAAGAGGCCTGCCGGATAATTTTCTGTTATTCCAACGCGGCGGCGATTCCTTACTTGATGTTGAAGGCGGCACGGATTCATCGGTTAAGTTTTCGATTGCCAAATCCATCACCTCGACCATGAATCTGGCCAGCCAACGAGCCAAACAATCCAAGAAAGCCGGTTGGTTTGACCACTCAATATACACCTTGCCGTTAGCTCAACAAAACACCCTAAAATGGCTGTCGGTATTTCCGATAGGTATTTTATTGGTTGTCTTGATGCGTAATATTGTCGGCGTACAAACCATGGGTACCTTTACACCGATGTTAATATCCATGTCCTTGGTCAAGACCGGATTTATCACCGGACTGGTTTGCTTTTTAGCCATAATACTGCTTGGGCTGGGCATTCGCTTTATCATGTCTAAGCTAAATTTGCTGTTGGTACCGAGAATTTCGGCCGTAGTAATTTTTGTTATCTTGATAATCCATGCCCTAACCTTTGTCGGTTATAACTTTGACATCAAGATAGCTCAAGCCTCGGTATTTTTCCCGATAATCATTACCGCTTGGGTTATTGAAAGAGCTTCCATTACTTGGGAAGAAGACGGACCGCTTAATGCCGGAACCGAATTGTTAAACAGTTTATTGGTAGGTATTATTGTCTACTTTATAATTGCCAACGACTATGTTCGCCATATAATGTTTGTATTCAACGAACTCAACATCGTAATCTTGTTTATAGTCATGTTGCTCGGCACCTATACCGGCTATCGTTTAACCGAGTTAAGAAGATTTGCGCCGTTGGTAAAAAAGGTAAAATAAACAATGTTTGATTGGTTCAAGAAATTTACCTCACCCAAACTGTTACGAGCCAAAGGCGTACTAGGCATGAACGCTCGCAACTTTCATATCATCAGCCAATATAATCCTCGCAGACTATATCCTCTGGTAGATGATAAGGTTCAAACCAAAGCCTTGGCTCTGCAATACGGAGTAAATACCCCCAATTTAATAGGTGTCATTGAGCACCAATTTCAGGTAAAAAACATCTTAAAGATGGTCGAGAACCATAGCGAATTTGTGGTTAAGCCCTCACACGGCTCCGGTGGCAAAGGAGTGTTGGTAATTAAGGGCTACGAAGCAAATTCTTTCACCCTGCCCTCCGGCAAGACCATGACTTATAACGAACTTTACCAACACATATCCAATATTTTAAGTGGCTTGTATTCGCTCGGCGGTCGCTACGACAGTGCTTTGGTTGAAGAAGTCGTGCATTTTTCCGACATTTTTAAGGACTACAGCTATCAAGGCGTTCCCGATGTCAGAGTTATTGTCTATAAGGGTTATCCGATTATGGCGATGAGCCGCCTGTCAACAGCCGAATCCGGCGGTCGTGCTAACCTGCACCAAGGTGCCGTAGGAGTAGGATTGGATATTAAAACCGGCAAAACCAAAAAAGCCGTCCAACACAACATGCCCATAACCTACCACCCCGACACTAAAGCCGATTTAAGAAAAATTGTCGTACCTTTGTGGCGCGAACATTTGCTGATAGCCGCCAAAGCTTACGAAATGACCGGACTGGGATATTTCGGAGCCGATATTGTGCTTGACGCCCAAAAAGGCCCAATGATGTTGGAACTCAACGCCCGCCCCGGCTTAGCCATTCAAATAGCCAACGGCTTAGGACTAAAAAAAGCAATTAAGCGGGTTGATAAAAAATATCCTTCCGGATTAACCGCCGAGCAACGCGTTGATTATGTTTTGGCTTAAAAATTTGCATTTAGGCTTTTGGATACCTATATATAATATCAGACGAAGCAAAAAGATTAGGAGGCAAATATGTCAGAAGTAAAACAAATCAAAAATTCCGAAGCCAAAAAGATAAGTGACAAAAAGACCAAGAGTTTAGCCGAAGGCAATACCAAAAAGCTCACTCAAAGCAAGACCAGATCCAAAAAGATAAAACATTCCTACAAAGTCAAAGACGCCGAAAATGCTTTGGTTTTGAAATTAAAAAACGGCGATGTGGTAATTGAAATGTACCCTGATGCCGCTCCCAACCATGTCGCCAGAATTAAAGAGCTGGTTCGCCAAGGATTTTATAACGGCTTAAAATTTCACCGTGTTATAGACGGCTTTATGGCACAGACCGGATGCCCCTACGGTACCGGAACCGGTGGTTCGGGCAAAAAATTAAAAGCCGAATTCAACCGCAACCCGCACAAACGCGGCACGGTTTCGATGGCTCGTTCCATGATGCCTGATTCTGCCGACAGTCAATTTTTCATCTGCTTTGCCGACTGTCCGTGGCTTGACGGGCAATACACCGTATGGGGCGAAGTCACTTCGGGTATGGAATATGTTGATATGATCAAAAAAGGTGACGGAGCCAACGGCGAAGTCAAAAACCCCGATGAGATTATATCAATGGTAGTAGTTGCCGATATTTAAAATATTAAATACCCCAACACCAAAAAAGACCGCTTTTTAAGATTTTGCAATCTCAAAAAGCGGCCTTTCTTTATTCTTTGGTTTCCGCATTAAACGGCATGCAGAAACCAAAGATCAATGCCGGAACCATCATCCACCAAAATGGGTCAAAGCCAAAAAAATCGGCAATGACCACCTTGATGAGAATGAGTATGGACAAAGCCGTACTCATTATCATGTGGACGGGGGTCCCAATTTTTTCCGAATTGTGGTATGGAACATCCCTGCCAGCCCCCATTAGAACCGACAAGAGAATAAAACCACACCTCCACCATCCGCTTTCGGCTGATATGCAAAACATACCAACAACAAACAAGATGATGGCCAAAATTTTATTAACGGTATTACCCTTAACAAACAGGGTAACAACGGCTGCAATAAGCAATAACGCATACGGCAGCAAAAGCAACATATTATCCATAATTATAATTTTTAGAATTTCATTATATCACAAATTTAGCCCATAAGCAAAACAAAAACTTACTCTTCTCTTTCAATCACCGGCCATTTACCATCGGCAATCTGCTCCAAAGTTTTGTTAGGCTTGCCAAACCGCAAATTATAAATCCAATAATTTGCCATCACTCTTTCGATATAAATTCTGGTTTCTGCCGCCGGTATTACCTCAATAAACAGCAACGAATCGCCATTATACTTAGCATTTTTTTGCCATTTTACCAGATTGCTCGGTCCGCCGTTATAAGCCGTCAGCATATAAAACAAATTTCCCTCAATAAACGGCTTGTTTAACAAATAGTCCACATACATCTGCCCCAGCTGCAAATTGTATTCCGGATTGAGCAATTTATCCTTATCTTGCTTTACCGACTTATCACCGCTGACATGATATGCCGTATTCGGCATCAGCTGCATCAATCCGCGAGCACCGGCTCTGCTGGTTGCATTATCCTTAAATGCCGATTCCTGCCTGATTAAAGCCAGCACCAAAGCCTCGTCAACTTTTAGCTCTTGCTCATCATACCACTTTGGCAACGGATAAAGCTCTTTATCATATTTTCCGGCCGGCAGTGCTTCCCTCTTGCTTCTGGCAATGGCAATCACCAACGAATGCATTCCTTCTTGTGTTGCAATAAGAATCACCGCTTCTTTTTGCTTATCGCTCAAGTTCTCATACACATTCCAAATTTCTCTCTCTGCCAACTCCTTCTGCTCAATTTCAATCAAGAGCAAAAATCTGACCATAGCTTCCGATTGTGTAATTTCATCAATATAATCATAAGTATCAAAGTCATTAATATAGCTGTCATCATCAAAAGCAAAATCCAAATTACCGCTAAGTTTATACGCGGCTAGTATTCCGTAAAAAGTATACTTATATTTTGCCGCCTGTTTCAACATTTCCTGAGCCTTTATGGTATTTCCGGTTTTCTCATACGCCCTTGCCGCCCAAAAAGCACCGGCAGCTACCAACCACTCATCCGAATTTTTAGAATTTCCCAATCTGGCAAAATAGCTTGCCGCCTTTTTATAATTTTTTAATTTCCACGAAGCCAAACCGGCCACCCAGGTTGCCGTACCAGAATTATGTCTTTTTGAAGCTTTCACCGCCCATTCCAAAGCCTTTTTATCATAATTGTCCACCAAATATTTCAAAGCCAAAGTTGCGGCCAATCCATCCCAATAAGGCTTGGGTGCTAATTTTTGAAATCTTTGATTTTCCAAGATTTGCCTTGCCGGCAAAGTTTTACCTCTGGCTATATACGAGCGAAATTTTTTGCTCTGTTTGACCAAAAAATTACGGTCGTTTTTTCCCAACTTTTCCAGATATTTCAGAGATATTTTTTTGGTTTCATCAACCTCTGTTTCAAGATTTTTTTCACCTTGTATGTATGCACATTTTTTGCGTTGGCTCAGACGATAAAGCCTTTTTGCCTGCGGAAAATCCTCATAACTAAGCAGCCAATCCACCAGTTCTTCGCAAGAAGTTTTGTACTTGGTATGCAAATATTTTTCGGCCAACACATGCCCGAGCAAAATCTGATTATCGATTCTCGGGACCAGCCGCTCGACATTTTCAAAATCCGCTTCTTCAATGTAGCCAAACAGTTGCTTATATTTTTTAATATCGCTCTTTGATAAATCGAACTTTTCGGTAATTCTGTCATACACTTCCGGTGTCAAAACATTAATTTCCGCCGCCAAATTTTGAGCCCATCCGAGGCCAATCACAAAGAGGAATATAGCAAAAATGTCATAACATTTCATCGTCTTATTTTGACAACCAGATTATTTTATTGGCACACTCGGCCGCAGTCATACCCTTAACCCGGCAGCGATTGACGATAATATTCGGAGCCTTATCCATATTATAACACCCGTCACCGATAAGGGCATAATTATAATAGGTCTGCGTATTCGGTGAAACATTGGAAAAAGATAGGGTTGTCGTCAAACCTGGCCACACCAGTTTCACATCCAAATTAGTAATTTTCTGATCTAAATTAGACAACAAATTAAATCTGACATTACATCCGGCAGAAGAAGACAAATAGTTGGTAATTTCAAATTGATCATAGAACAGAAAGATATTTGAAGCTTTTTTCATTCTGCCTTTTTCATCGACCTCGACAAAAGCCTGTCCCCCGCGTACCGAGCCGTCCTTTGTCGGAGTATTAAGGCGATAGAGTTCACCTTCGGGAATAAAGATATCCTCCTCTTTTGTTTCGGTTTTTGGGGTTAAAGTTTGTTTCGGAGCAACATCGCCCAGCCGCATTTTAGCATTAAACAAATCCTCCGGGTTCACCCTTTCCTCACTATTGGTCACGAAAGCGTTTTGCACATCGGCAATAGTGCCTTCCAAGATTTCGGGTTGAGTTTCTTTTTTGGGCTCTGAGGCAGGCAACTTCATGGCCGGAGCCACTTTTTGCGGAGCAGACAAAGCTCCCGGAGAAAAAGTTTGAGCCACAGCCCAAGATGCGACCAGGCATCCCACGACGCCCGCGGTTCCGCACAAGAGATATGACTTAAACGGCTTTTTCAACTATTTTCCCTCATTTTCGGCAGTTGCGGAAGTTTCAGTTTTATTTTCGGAAGTTTCACTCGTTTCCTCTTTGGTTGTGATACTTTCAATGGTAGCGGAAGCATCGGCAAACATTTTATCCACTTCTTTTCTGATATTTGCCATTTCCTCGTCCTCGATAACGATTTGTTTATCATAGGAAGTTTCTTTAAATTCGGTATAATATTCCGGCATTTTCGGGCTGACATATTGAAAGATATTGGCACATTCATCTTTTCCGGCTTTTCCGTTCATAGCGAGAGTACCGCAATTATTCACCGCCACTTCCATATCATTAAGCAAGAGGAAACATCTGTCGGTATCGACTTGGGTTTTCATTGATATTTGTTGCATAGATTTAATCGGCGGCAACTTAACATTAAGATCAATAGTTTTAGAATTAAAGCTGGCGGTAGAATATCTGGAGCGGGCAGCTCTGGGAGCAGTTCTTCTTTTTTCTTTATCTTCTCTTTCTTCCATATCGATCATATCGGAGACGACTTCATCTTCCCAACGCAAAGTGATAGACATATTTGAGACATCGGAATTTGTACGATTAAAGAATGTTGCCCCGATATTGCAATGCAACACTTTACCGTCGGCATTTTTTTCGGGAACGACATCGTGAATTTTAAACAAGATTTCACCGATACCGCCATCTTGTTCCGGTTCGGCGGCCACTACCGGATTAATTAACATTACGGCGGCCGACACGCCCAAAAACTTTACAAACGAATTAAGCCCATTAATCATATTTTCGTCAACTCCCTAACAATAAAAAAAATCATTATGGATATCATACAAGAAAAAATCTAAAAAACCATTAAATATTAAAAAAAATGCCATCTTGTTAATTGTTTTTTTCAATTTCGGATTTGAGTCGCAGTATATCGGCCCACATTTTAGCTTTTTGAGCGGGTGTTCGCAACAGATAAGCCGGATGATAACCGACCATAACTTTGATATTTCTGCCGTCATCAGCAGTATATTCCATCCATTTACCTCTGAGTTTGGAAACGGTTTCGGACATTTGCAAAAGCGAATTAGCCGCGACGGCACCCAAAGTAAAAATATAATCAGGCCTAACGATTTCGATTTGTTTTTTCAAAAAAGGCAGACAGACGGCAATTTCGGCATCTGACGGGGCACGATTTCCCGGCGGACGCCAAGGTAAGATATTGCAAATATAGCAATGATCTCTGTCTAAACCGATAGCGGCCAATATTTTATTCAAGAGTTGACCGCTTTTGCCGACAAAGGCCTTACCGACCATATCTTCTTCGGCACCGGGAGCTTCGCCGATAAACATTATTTTGGCATTAGGATTACCGTCACCGATGACGGTATTTTTGGCATTATATTTCAGGGCACATCCCTCGAAATTTTCGACAATTTTTTTAAGTTCTTGAATAGAAGCGGCATTTTGACACAAAGCCGTGGCGGCTTTAACGGATTCGACTCCGGCGACGGCAGCGGTATAAGGGATTTTAGTTTTTTGGGTCTCGATTTTTTCTTCCGGAGGTGAGTTCAGGTACACACCGGACACATTGCCGCAAGTAACATCTACTCCGGCACTGATATAAAACTCCAAACACTCTTTCACACCTAGCATATTATCGTTCATACGCAAGAATTTAAGCCAAATATTGATTATAAGCAAGAACAAACATTTATTTGCACAAATTTAATGATATATTTATAAAGATGTTGTATGATTATAAAAGTTCTGTAATAATGACACAGTTGTTAAGTACTCATAGGGTTACGAGAAAATCAGGCAATGAGCAAAATAAGTTTTTTATCAATATTAATGGTTTCGACGGCTCTGTTTATATCTTGTTCGCCGATTGTGAACGAGCACAAAGTTGCGGTTCCGCAAGAACCGATGGCATCTTCTCTCAATTCCAACTCATACGGAGCATATTTATCCGGCATGGTTGCTCAGATTCGAAAAGACTATGATGACGCGGCCGATTACTACAAGATTGCCAGCGAGCAAGATCCCGAAAACATAGATTTGGTTAGTCGTCTATACATTTTACTAGCCTCGAAAGGTCGGATTGAAGAAGCTTCCGTTTATGCCGACAAAGCCATATCATTAAACACTGACGACAATTTTGCCTATATTATTGTTGCCTCCCAAAAGCTTCATAACGGCGATTATCAAGCCTCCATATCGGCCACCGAGCGCATAAAAGATCCTACCTACAGTTCGCTCATGGTACCGGTTATCAATGCATGGAACTATGCCGGTCTCAAAGAAGAAAACAAAGCTTTTACCGAGCTTAAGAAGTTAAAAAAAGACAAGAATCTCATTCATCTATACAATCAACAACGAGCTATGCTTTTAGATTATTTTAATCACACGGCCGAGGCCGAAAAAGCATATGAAAAGATGTTAGCCGACAAGAACGGTGAAATTTCGGTCCGGATGCTTGAATTGATTACCAATTTTTACATCCGCAACGGTCAAAAAGACAAGGCCGTTGTCATGATGAACACAATGGTTAACGGTCAATATTTGGACAATCTTTTAAGTTCGCTACGCAACAAGGTAAATCAAGCCCAAACAGATAACACGCAAGCCATATTAAACAATGCACAAATCGGAGCGGCCGAAGCTTTATTTGCGATAGCCTCCTCTTTTTATCAAGATGAGATGCTTGATGTTGCACACCTCTATACTTCTTTGACCATATACATGAATCCCGACTATCACACGGCCAAAATATTAATGGCGGATATTTTTGAATCACGAGGGATGTACGAAGATGCAAATAGAATATATGACAGTATAAAATCCGGCGACATAGCCTACTATCCGGCACAATTAAAAAAAGCCCGCAACCTGATCAAGCAAGATGACTACAAAGGAGCGGAGATATTGCTCGAAAGTCTGAATGAAGATTATGATGACATAAATATATATATGGAGCTTGGTGATGTTTTGCGTCTAAATGGACGTTATACCGAAGCGATATCCTATTATGACAAAGCCATAGCGATGGCAGACAACAATGTAACTTTGTGGGTTTTATACTATGCCAAAGGGATTTCGCTGGAGCGGATGGGGCAAATGGAAGAAGCTGAAGAATATCTACTCAAAGCCTACAACATAAATCGTCATTTTTTGGTATTAAATCACATTGGATACAGTTGGATAAAGCAAGGCAAAAAAGTAAACGAAGCATTTGAAATGATAGTATCGGCGTATAACCAAGCACCGTTTGATCCCAACATAAATGATAGTTTAGGCTTTGCCTTATACAACTTAGGTTATTATAATATGTCGCTCAAATATTTGGAAAAAGCGGCTGATATATATCCGTCATCGGCGGTAATCAACTCCCATTTAGGTGATGCCTATTGGTTAGCCGGTCGCAAGAACGAAGCTCGTTTTCAGTGGCAACATTCGTTGCAATTAAAAGATGACACCGGAGAGCTTAACCCGAAAGCGACCAAACAAAAGCTTAATAAGGGTCTCAAAGATGTGCCGGAATTAAGTTATGACAAAGAGATGATAGAGCAAACCATTCAAAAGATTCGCAAGACCGGCAAGTCGTCTTCCGTAAAATTGTAAGGATTTTACCATCCCCAACGGTGGAGAATGAGGCAAATAATAAGAAAACTTTTTTTAAGGCGACGGGAGTGTACTGGCGGTACATGACCCAGCCTTAAAAGAGGTTTCTGTATTAGTTGCCCATTATACGCCGTTTTAATGTCACCCTCGGACTTGTTCCGAGGGTCTCATAAGCTATTGTCACATTGCTTCATTAGATTCTCGGGACAAGCCCGAGAATGACGGTAAAGAAAAACATGCCCGAGAATGACCACAAAGGATAACAAAACGGTGGAGAATGAGGCAAATAATAAGAAAACTTTTTT
>CASEYY010000018.1 GCA_949292335.1 uncultured Pseudomonadota bacterium | reverse complement strand
GGTGTAGGTTCTGCAGAAACAGCAGAGCAAATACCAGAGGAAATTACATATAATGCTTTGGGAAATAGATATGTGCAGAAAATTCCAACAGATATTTTACCCCAAAAAGTAGCTCCAATAGCCAAAGAGTATTTAAGTCGTATAATTCCTGAAAAGTTAAAAAAATATATTAATAAATAAACTTGTTTTTAATTCAATTATTAGTTAAATTAAAATTATAATAAATGGAGGAGACATTATGGACCAAGAGAAAAAACAGAAAATATGGCGGAAAGTCCGTGTTTTTTTAATTTCTTGCTTATGGTTTAGTGCCATTACCGCATTTCCAATGCAACACTTGGTAGAGATGTCTCCTCTGTTAAAAATTTATAACTGGTTGATTGGGATTGGTGCCATAATGCTTTTTATGGAAACCGGATTTAAAGATCTGTCGGAAAAAGATAATATTAAACTTAGCAAAGCTCTTACAATACTTGGTTGGATTATTGGAATATTCGGAGCCGTAATTTGCATTGTTTATTATGATTATATAGGAGAGGTAATTATAGAATTCGGTAGTAGACAGCATGTAAGAAATTAAATTTTACTACGCTAGTTTGGCGAAAACAAGTTTTAGATGTCGATGAAAGCAAAAATTCGAAATTCATCGGTTCCGTAATAGCAATACAAAAAAAGCTTCCTTTATGGAATATTTTTGTTTTTTATCAAATATTAATATTTAAAGTACTACCATAAAACGATAATTGCAAAAATACGAGGTGAAAATATGTTGCGTTTCAAAGATTGGTTGGAAAAGTTTATTAATAATGAAATGGCCAGCGGTTTGTTGATGATTGCTGCTATGTTGGCTTCCATAATTTGTGCTAATTCCCCTTGGGGAGAAAATATAAAACACTTCTGGGAAACTCAACTATTTGTCGGAATTGCCGATATGAATTTTTCCAAATCTTTGGAATGGTGGGTTAATGATGTCTTGATGGTGTTTTTCTTCTTGCAAATCGGTTTGGAATTAAAACAGGAGATGAAAGAGGGATTCCTTTCCGATCCGAGACAAATTTTGGTGCCGGCTTTGGCGGCATTGGGTGGAATTATTTGTCCGGCCTTTATTTACGCTCTTATAAATCACAATAATCCTCAGTATATGAATGGTTGGGCAATTCCTACCGCTACCGATATTGCTTTTGCAATTTGCGTATTAATGTTGGTCGGCAGAGCAATTCCGCAAGCCGTTAAAATCTTTTTGCTCGCTATTGCCATTTTTGATGACTTGGGTGCAATCATTATTATCGCATTATTTTACAATCAAGGTGTTTCTTTGGATTTGTTAGGTTATGCGGGGCTTGCTTGTTTTGCCTTGTATTTGGTTAATAAAATGCAGATTACCAATTTTACTCCATATCTTATTCTCGGTGTTGTTCTTTGGTATTGCTTCTTAAACGGCGGTATTCACACCACTATTGCCGGTGTGGTCGTGGCAATGGCTTATCCGATGCGGGTTAATTCTACCAAGGCTTCACCTTTGGAAATTTTGAGCCATAAACTAAAACCATGGGTCGATGTGATCATATTGCCGGTGTTTGCTTTTGCTTCGGCAGGATTATATCTGGGGAATGTTACTTGGGAAACCTTTACTCATACCCTTACCATCGGAATTATTTTGGGACTTTTCTTAGGAAAACAAATCGGTATTTTCTTTATGACCTGGGCATTGATTAAACTCAAAATAGCCAACTTCCCCAAAGAAGTTAAAATTCTCGATTTGTATGGTGTGGCTTCGGTTGCCGGTATCGGCTTTACCATGGCGTTGTTTGTGGGCAAGCTCTCGTTGCCGGAGGTTATGCAGGGTGAAATCAGACTTGGTATATTGTGTGGCTCGGTAATCTCGGCTCTGTGGGGAGCTTGTGTGTTCCAACTTGATAGATATGTACACAAATTGGATGCCTTAAAAAAACAGTTAAGGGTTTAAATCTTATAATGCAGTAACTAAATATAATAGTAGTGTAATCTTTTATTATATTAGGAGGTAATATGTTGGTTACTAAACTTAAAAATGCCAAATGGAATTTGGTCGCCGGCATCTTGATGATATTACTGGGTTTGTTTATTTGGTTTAATCCTTTGGGTACCATGATGGCAGTGGCTGCTTATATCGGCATAGGTTTTTTACTTGTCGGAGCCTTTTATATTATGTCATCGACAGCTATAAAATCCGGTTGGTATTTGCTGGTAGGAATCCTTAATTTGTTGGTAGGCATTATCTTGTTGCTTAACTTAGGGGTTACGGCAGCAAGCTTGCCGGTTATTTTGGCTCTGTGGTGCTTGTTTACCGGAGTTGTCGAGCTTATCGGGGCTTGGGATATCAAAAGATATGGTTTGCCTTGGGCTTTTTCGGCCATAATGGGTGGTATCGGTGTAGTGGTGGGTTTTTTAATTTTGGCTTATCCGATGATTGGTGCCGTTACCGTTTCGGTTGTGCTGGGGCTATATGCAATAATGTTTGGTATTTTGCAGTTGATAGAATACTCAGTTTCCAAAAACAGTTATACAATCTATATTGAAGATAAGTAAACTAGCGATAGGAAGCTCTTTTTATCCGGTCATTAATGGCAAGACCAAGACCTTTCATCGGGATTGGTGCCATGGCAATGGCCGGATATTTTGTTTGTTCTTCGGCCAAATGCATATAGGCAAATAAATTGGCCGCCGCTTCGGTCAAATCTTCGGTTTTGCTTAAATTGAGGTTGCAATCCATATCACCAAATCCGATATAAAATTCATCTTCTCTTTTTTCTTGCGGGGTGATGTTGATTCTCATCGGTATGCGGGGAGCATAGTGCTTGAGCATCTGTCCGGGGGAAGTCGGAGTATTGGGGTTGCCATGAGAGATAATTATTTCCTCGCCTAAAAATTCTTCAATAGTTTCTTTGGCTAAACCTCCGGCTCGTAAAAGAACGGTATTGGGGGTGGTTAAATCGATAATGGTTGATTCAACACCGACTTTGCAACTGCCGCCGTCGATAATCATATCAACCTTTTGTCCTAAGCTTTCAAAGACATGACGGGCGGTGGTCGGAGATATGCTTTGTGAACGGTTGGCCGACGGAGCGGCAATCGGAACGCAAGATTCTTTGATGAGCTCAAGTGCTACGGGGTGGTTGGGCATACGAACACTCATGGTTTTTAAGCCGGCACAGACCAAATCAAGTGAAGGACTTAAATCTTTGCGTTTTACAACCATAGTTAACGGGCCGGGCCAGAATTTTTTGGCCAAAGCCTCGGCTCTTGCATCAACTTCGGCAAGTTCATAAAAAGTATTAAGCTCGCAGATGTGCGATATCAACGGATTGAAGGTCGGGCGACCTTTGGTTGCAAAAATATTGGCTACCGCTTTGGCATCATAGACATTGGCTCCCAGACCGTAAACAGTTTCGGTCGGAAATGAAACCAAGCCGCCATTTTTTATAATTTGGGCGGCTTTTTTAATGGTGTCTTTTGAGTATGCAAAAATATTAGTCATCTATCTTCAAAATATATCTTACGGTTGCTGCAAAATCTTTTAGTCTATGTAGCACCATAAAACTTGATTTGTCAATTATGCAATATTGTCTTTTGTCCTTAACCCAAGCAACATAGGTGCCGGAGGTTTCGCCAAGTAATAGCATGTTGTCTTGGTATGGATTGTCGGAAGCCAGATTTTCGCCGAGTAAGTCGTGTAAAAAATGATGTCGATTATCAATGCCGAAAATGCAGCGGTCGTCCAATTTGAAACCATTATAATAAGTTAAAAACTGAAAAACTTCATCAGGCGGCAGGGGTAAAGAGGCATCGGATAAATCTTCTTTGGCCTGCAAAATGTCGGCAGCAATCAGCGGTGAACCAGTGATACCGTATTCGAGTTCTGAAATTTGTTTTAGCAGTTCTTCCATTTAGCGTCCTTTATCGGTGTTGAATTTGCCGGTTAAGTTTGTTTTTTTGTTTTTCCCATAGGTTTTTAATAATGCAGGAGTGAATTCCTGAATGTTACCTTGCAGGTATTGCCTTTCTTTTTCTGAGTTTCGGATAATTTGGAACTCTTGTAAAAAACTGCCGAAAAATAAAATATTGGTGTTAATGTCTATTTCATAGGGTGTGTGTAAAATTTTGTGATGAGGCATATCTTTGCATAAACATAAATTGGAAAAATCATTTACTTTGCTGTAGTCTTCCAATTCGTTGGCATTTTTACGATTTTTGCCGTGGTGAACTGTAAATAAAGACATAATATACCGCAAATCTTGCGGGTATTTTTCCGGTCTATCAAGATAGTATATATATGTCAGCAAATCTTTGGCTTCTTTTTCTTCGCCAAGCAAACTCATTTTTTCGAGAAATTCTTCATAGTAACATGCGGCAAACATTTTTAAGAAGCGAGTGCGCTGGTTTGACATACGATGTTCGGGATATGCTTTGTTGTGAGAGGCTATCATATCAAGCATATCAACATAGGTAAGTTGCTTTAGTTTATCTAAAGGATAATTTATTTGGGCTAATTGTGAGCATATGGGGCGCGACATTACACGAAAACTGTTGAATTTTTTCATATCTGCCCAGCAAGGAACTTCGTTTAAGTCGTATTCATATGGCTTGTTAAAGTGGGTAATTTCGAAATTTTGATTACTTTCTTTGAAAGCTCGGTATGTGGCGGAAAGGTCATCGGGAGTCGGGGTAAAGTACAATCCATCAAAATCGATGTCTATCATTGAAATTTGTTCTTTGGAAAGAGGTGGTTGATCAGGTGGAGTGATGTGCGGTGTGCCGATGCCATGATTAGCGAGCATCTCTTTCAATTCTTGTTTTGCCCATTCAACATTTCTGTTAGAGATTTTTTTGACGGTATTTTTTTTATCTCCGCCTTTATCCTTGCTTTTTTTGGTGCGAGTGCCTTCACCTTTTTTGCTTTTACTAGAGGAAGTGGGATAAATGGCGTAGAGTTTTTTTATGAACATAGCCGTGATGGCTTTTTCATTTTTGATAAGGCTTGCTAAATTTTTGCTTTTTAGACTCATCTTTTAGCCTTTTTTTGTTAAATTTGTCTAATGATTACTATATTTTTTGTTTTCTGTCTATAATTTTTTTAAGTTTTTTTGCTTTATATTAATAAATCTTGATTAATCTAGAGAAAAAGTTTGTTTTTTGGGAGATTCATCATGTTGGAAATTGTTTTTACCGATAAAAAACCCGAGGCAAAAGTGGTGAAGGTTTTGCCGATGGCAAAAGATAAGAGTGAAAAATATGAATTTTTGACCACTGATGAAGGAAATTTATTAAAAAAAGCCATAACCCAATCTGATTTTGAGGCCAAAAGTCAAGAAGTTGTTGAGGTGTTTGGCGGCAGAGCAAAAATGATTTTGCTGGGACTCGGCGGGGAAAATAATCAACTTGAAATGCAAAATGTGGGAAAAAAGCTGTATCATACTCTGTATAATGATGAAAAAGCTTATGTAGCCACAAAAGATTACTCTGATGCCGCAAACATTGCTTTTGGAATTTTACAAGAATCGTATAGCTTTGACAAATACAAAACCACCAAGAAACCCGAAGATTTTACCAAGCTTGAGCAAGTGGTATTTAGGGTTGATAATCCTGATGAAGCACAAGAAAATTTTAAACAATATTTAGCCTTGGCAACGGCAATTCGTTATGACAAAGATTTGTGTAATGAGCCGGCGAGCTATTTAACACCGGAGGTGTTTGCTCAAGATGTTGAACGGTTGAGATATTTGGGGCTTAGGGTTGAAGTCTTGAACGAAAAAAATATGCAAGAGCAGGGTTTGGGATTGCTTGAGGCAGTAGGAAAAGGAAGCAATAATCCGCCGAGAATGGTGGTAGCTTCGTGGCCGGGAAATAAAAATTCGCAAGTTTATGATGTGGCAATAATAGGCAAAGGTATTTGTTTTGATGCCGGCGGGTTGAGCCTTAAATCTAATGCCGGAATGGTTGAGATGAAAATGGATATGTCAGGGGCGGCAGCGGCGATTGCCTCCTTAAAGGCGGCCGCTTTGCAAAGAGTGCGCAAAAATATTGTCGTTATTTTGGGGTTGGCCGAAAATATGCCCTCAGCCAAAGCCATGAAAATAGGTGATGTTTATGCCGCCTATAATGGCTTGACCGTTGAGATTATGAATGCCGATGCCGAAGGAAGATTGGTGGTGGCTGATTGCTTGGCGTATTTGCAGAAAAATTACAAGGTGAAAAATATTGTTGATATAACCACTTTGGGCTCTTTGCGAACAGTATTGGGAAATACTTATGCCGGATTATTTGCCAATGATAAATCATTGGGCGACAAATTGTTGAAAGCAGCCGAGGTAGCCGGTGAAAAGTTATGGTTGATGCCTCTGGATAAAGAATATGAAAAAATGCTCTCCTCGCCGATTGCCGATATCAGAAACATTGCCGTGGACGGTAAAGCTTCGATTGTTTCGGCGGCATTTCTCAATCGCTTTATTGAAAAAGGCAATAAGTGGGCACATATTGATATGAGCGGAGTGAGATTGGATAAAAGCGGTTTGGCATCGGGTTTTGGGGTAAAGTTATTGAATGAATTTATCAAAGGATTATAAAAAATGAAAATAGATGAAAGAATTACCAAGTTAGCGGAAAATATATTAAAAAATTCGCTTAATCTGAAAAAAGGAGAAAAAATTTATATTGAAGCATTTAGTGCTTCAACCAAAGATTTGTTTAATGAGTTTATCAGAATAGCCGCTAAAATGGGAGCAACTCCGTTTTATGTTTATAATGATAATTCTTTTGTGAAAAATTTGGTGGAAAATTCTACTCCGGCTCAAATCGAACAATATGCAAAGTGGCATTCATCTTTAATGGATGAGATGGATTGTTATGTCGCGGTGAGAGGGTATGATGATTTGTTTGCACTTTCGGATGTCCCGCCGGCCAAGATGAAAGCATATAATCAAATCTATTATAATATGGTGCATTTTGATCGCAGAATTCCCAAAACCAGATGGTGCGTAATGCGTTATCCTAATGATACCATGGCAGCAGTGTCGAAGATGTCGTGCAAAGCTTTGGAGGATTTTTTCTTTGAAGCGTGTCTGGTTGATTATAAAAAAATGGGCAAGGTGATGGCTCCTTTGAAAAAATTGATGGATAAGACCGATAAAGTGCGAATTAAAGGGCCAAACACCGATTTGGAATTTTCTATTAAGGGGCTAAAGGCTGTTATTTGCGACGGAAAGATGAATATTCCGGATGGTGAAGTTTATACCGCACCTCTAAAAACTTCAATCAACGGACATATCCAATTTAATACCGATACGGTTTATGGCGGAACTTTTTATTCGAATGTATATCTGGAATTTAAGGACGGCAAAATTATAAAGGCCGAAAGTCGTGCCAATAACGATAAATTGCAAAAACAGATTAATGTTGATGAGGGCGCTCGCTATATGGGTGAGTTTGCAATAGGCGTTAACCCCTATATCAGAAAAGAGATGTTGGATATCTTGTTTGATGAGAAAATTGCCGAGTCGCTGCATATGGCAATCGGAAATTCGTATAACGATGAAACTTTTAACGGTAATCGCTCAAACGTGCATTGGGATTTAGTCTTGATTCAAGACAAGGCTCACGGTGGCGGTGAGATTTGGTTTGACGATGTTTTGGTAAGAAAAGACGGTGAGTTTGTGTTGCCGGAGTTAAAAGGACTTAATCCTGATAAATTAAAATAAAGTTTAGTTTTTGATAAATTTTTCTTGATTTTTGTCTAAACGCATAATAACCTCAAATGCGTTAAGTTAATCATATGTTAAATTTTTTAATTTTATTATTTTATGGCAAAAAAATTAGAATTTAAAAAACTCTCTGCTTACAATGTCAGAGAAGCACAAAGTTATGAGACTTGGTTGTCCTTGGTTAGGATGCCGTATCGCTCATATATCAACAATGTCGAGTTGCAAACCGCCTCAAAAGATATAATTCCTGAGGTGGACTTGGTTGTTGTTTTTTCTGACAACCTAAGAGCAGCAGCTGAGGCAGCGGTTTTTGCAAATCGTTACAAGAACCAACACGGAAAATATCCGAAAATCTTGTGTCTACCGGCACTAAATTTACCAGAGTACATAAATTTCGGAGCTCCGGAAGAAAAGCTGGCGGCACTGATATTGAAAAATATGAATGTGCCAGAAGAGGTTATCATCGGGAGGAGGAAATCTTGGCGAAGATATAATCTGGTCAATGATTTGGCTCTTTATCTTGATGAAAATCCAGAATTTAAGAAGGTGCTTGTCGTATCTTCTTTGGGACATTCTCTGTTGGCGGCACAAGCTCTATGTCTTAAAATGCCTGATGTTGATTGGGTGTTTTTTGAAAATGAGCTGATTGCACCAAAAGACCGAGTGCTTGACACTGAGATACTTGATGTTAACGGTATCGGGGTCGATTTGCTAATCGCAAACATAGCGAAGGCCTTTCACGGTTGGGGGGTTGAAAGATGTCATTTGACTTTTAGAAAAGTCAGCGATCTTCCGGACCGCGAATTGATGAAAAAAATTATCAATCTTGGCTATGTAGTTGGCTTAAGCACAGATGCTTTTTATTTCTTTGATATTGAGGAAGGTTCAGTAGATTTGATGCGGCAACGCAGAGAATATATTGATACCCTTAACATAGGGAATATGAAGCATACGATGGCTCAAGTAAATGCCTTGTTAAGGCAGTATAAAAATGTTGAATTTTAATTTTTTTTATTATGGGACTAAGCAAAAAAGACCTGCGACACCTCGTGTATATGGAGAGGTGGGCAGGGTACAAAATGGCAGAAAATCCTTTGTCAATGGCAGAGGTAATCAAAAAAGATTGCGGTAATAATTTTTCTTCTATTCTTTTGGATGAGGATATGAAAGTTAAGTCTTTTTCGGTTAAGTCCGTGCCGCAAGCTGATTTTATGTTGGTACTAAATAATTATCCGAGAGTGCTGGCATATACAGCGGAAGTGGCAATACGGTTTCGCAATGCGTATGGAAAACTGCCGGAGTTGATTAACATTTCTTCCGGTCGCGGAATTGAGTGTCAAAGCTCAAAAATGGCTGAATGGCTGGAGGAAGGGTTGCTTGACTTAGGTTTTCCTGAAGAATGGGTGAAAAAACACCATTTGAGCGAGGAGGTCATTGATTATGCGGACAGTGCCGTAAAAATCGATGAGATTATCTCTAAGCTTGAGCTTCAAGGCAAGCCTAAGGTTTTGGTAATTACCGGAATTGCGGATACTTTATTGGCTGCTACGGAACTGCCGATATTGTTGCCTCATATTGAATTTAACTTCTTTGAGGCACCGCAGTTGGATCCTAATGCTCGTCTGTTTGACGATGAGGTCTTTGCCGGAAATACATATGCCATTGATAATTTATTGGCAAATGTAGTAATGGCACAGAAGGCTGTAACCGGTAGAAGAATCAGGCTGCCGGTAGAAAAGCTGATGGAGCGGCCAAAGCAGGATTATGTCAGGGATCTTCTTTTGCGAGGCTTTGCCGGAGCTTTTAATACTCCTGAGATGTGGAAGGCTGTTGGGCTTTCTTATAGGGAGGGAGAGAAGCTGTATGAAAAAAGAATTGCCGAGCTTGCAAAAATGGCTAAGCAAGGCAGATTTGAACAACAGACCGAAAGATTAATGTTTCGCATAAAGCGAAGCTTAAATGATAAAGGTTTGGTGTATTAAAATAAGAAACCACTCTTTCTGTGAGGAAAGAGTGGTTTCTTATTTTAATTAGCGTCGGGATTATAAGACATGAACATCTTACTTTTTTCAAGATAGATGTTGTCGTCCTCGTCAAGGCGTGTGACCCATATGTCTTTGCCATGATGAAAGACCTCATTTTCGAGAGCTTCTACATAATCATAGTCATACAGGGAAAGCTCCTCGCCGTCCGGACCGATAAACAAGCTGGCATCTTCGGCAAAAACCGGAACATCAACAATGACACCTTGTTCTTCATCGGTTAGAACCCATGCAACCCCAACAAATTTTCTTACGCGGCCGATGGTGTATAATTTTACCAATGCGCATGAATCCGGGGTTATTTCTGCAAGCTTGGCATAGATTTCGGTTTGAGCACTATGCCAGATTACGGGAGCTGCCATAATGCGGCCATCAGTTGCATAGCAGTATAATTTGCCGGCACGGACAAAGTAGCTTGCGGCGTTAATTATGCTGATTGAGGAGATGTCTTCCAAATCTTCGGGAGTGTGAAAATTTGGTTTTTTGAACACCGGCAAAAATAAAAATTTCTGCTCGCATATCGTATACCAAATCATATCACTCTTATCGGTAAAATTGGCAACCGCCAGACTAACTTCGCAGTTGTCGGTTTTACCTTCTGTCAGTTCGCTAAATCTTTTAATCGCGGCAAGTTTAGAAGCATGCATACATTCTTTGCCGACTCTTTTTAAAAATTTTGTTTCCATAATTATATATATTTAATGTGTTTTGTTGCAAATTTAAGCATTATAATTTTGTTTAGTCAACAAAAAACTCCTTAACCGTGCGGT
Source organism: uncultured Pseudomonadota bacterium (assembly GCA_949292335.1). GTDB lineage: Bacteria > Pseudomonadota > Alphaproteobacteria > RF32 > CAG-239 > CAZU01. The sequence continues at coordinate 12,734 of CASEYY010000018.1, read as the reverse complement.
TAAGGAGTTTTTTTTAGTCAGTGAGCCTATTCGGCTATTTTGAACTCAGCCATGTGTTCCAAGAGAGAACGTTTTTCGTTGACATTCTCTTGGGCTTTGTTGACCAAGGTCTCATATCTTTCCGGATTTTGTTTGTTTACAATCTGGAAACGAGTCTCGTTAGCCATGTATTCGGCCAAAGGTTTGGTCGGAGCTTTAGAGTCTAAGCTCAACGGAGCCTTGCCTTCTTTGATGTTTTCCGGATTGTAACGATACAACGGCCAAGAACCGGATTCAACGGCGGCTTTTTGGTGAGCCAAACCGTCAATCAAGTTGAAGCCTTGAGCAATACAGTGCGAGTAAGCAATGATGATGGACGGGCCGTCATAAGCTTCGGCTTCGTTCATGGCTTTGATTACTTGACTGTCGTTGGCACCGATTGAAACTTGAGCAACATATACATTGCCATAAGACATAGCAATCATGCCCAAATCTTTCTTCGGCAAAGCCTTACCGGCGGTGGCAAATTTGGCAGAGGCTCCCATCGGGGTAGCTTTTGACTGCTGACCACCGGTGTTGGAGTAAACTCCGGTATCCATTACCAAAATGTTGATGTTTTTGCCGGAAGCAATAGCGTGATCAAGACCGCCGAAGCCAATATCATAAGCCCAGCCGTCACCACCCAAAATCCATACTGATTTCTTAATCAAGTAATCGGCCAATTTGCTCAAATGTTTGGCTTCTGGTGTGTTGATTGTTGCCAATTTGTCGCGGAGTTGTTTTACCAAATTGCGTTGTTCGTCAATTTCAGCATCGCTCTTTTGCGGGTTGTTCAACAATTTGTCTGCCAATTCGGCTCCAACTTTGTCTTTCAAACCTTCCAAAAGCTGTTTGGCGAAAGAGGTTTGCTGGTCGATTGAGAAACGCATACCCAAACCGAATTCGGCGTTGTCTTCAAACAAAGAGTTAGCCCAAGCCGGACCATGACCTTTTTCGTCTTTGGCATAAGGAGTGGTCGGCAAGTTACCGGAGTAAATTGAAGAACATCCGGTAGCGTTGGCAACAACCATGCGGTCACCAAACAACTGGGTCAACAATTTAACATACGGAGTTTCACCGCAGCCGGCACAAGCACCAGAGAATTCGAACAAGGGTTGAATCATCTGGGTGGTCTTGGGCAAGTTCTTAACAACTTCGGTTCTCTTGACATAGGGCAAGGTCTCGAAGAAGTTCCAGTTGGCTTTTTCGGCTTCCAAATGGTTTTCGATATGATCCATGTTGATAGCCTTTAATTCCGGATTGGCTTTGTTTTTAGCCGGGCAAGCCGAGGTACAAATACCACAGCCGGTGCAGTCTTCCGGAGATAATTGCCAAATGAATTTCTTGCCGGCAAACTCTTTACCTTTGTAGGCAGCAGATTTCAAAGTAGCCGGAGCATTTTTCAACTCTTCGTCAGAAGCTACTTTTAATCTGATTACGCCGTGCGGGCATACCAAAGAGCATTTACCGCATTGAATACAGGTTTCGGGATCCCAAACCGGAATTTCGGTAGCAATGCATCTCTTTTCGTATTGAGTGGTTCCTGTCGGCCAGGTACCGTCAACAACTTCTGCAAAAGCAGATACCGGAAGTTGATCGCCGCGGTCGGCAATGATTTCGCCGGTAACTTTTTTGATGAATTCCGGAGCGTTGGCCGGAACCGGCAACAAACGATGGAAGTTTGAAGTAACTTCAGACGGATATTCAACTTTGTGCAAATGTGCCAGCGAGGCATCAACAGCGGCAAAGTTCTTTTGAACAATGGCGTCGCCTTTCTTAGAGTAGGTCTTCTTAATGGCATTCTTGATTTGCTCGATAGCTTCGTCTTTCGGCAAAATGTTGGAAATGGCGAAGAAGCAAGCTTGCATAATGGTGTTAATGCGTTGACCCATGCCGGTTTCGCGAGCAACTTCTACAGCGTTGATGGTGTAGAAATTGAGCTTTTTGGCAATGATTTCTTCTTGAACTTCTATCGGTAAGTGATTCCAAACTTCACCTGCCTCATAAGGAGCATTTAACAAGAATGTGGCACCGGGTTTGGCAATCTTTAAGATGTCAACCTTGGCCATAAACGGAAATTGGTGACAAGCAACAAAGTCAGCTTTGTTAATCAAGTAAGCTGCTTTAATCGGGTTGTCAGAGAAACGCAAGTGCGAAGTAGTCATAGAACCTGATTTACGAGAGTCGTAAACAAAGTAACCTTGACCATATTTACCGGCATCTTCGGCAATGATTTTAATAGAGTTCTTGTTAGCACCAACGGTACCATCAGCACCCAAACCATAGAATACGGCACGAACAACATCTTTGCCTTCGGTGTCGATATCATCAGAATAGGGGAGAGATGTGTTGTTGACATCGTCATTGATACCAACGGAGAAGCCGTTAATCGGTTTCATCGAGGCACCGTTTTCGTATACGGCACGAACCATTCCGGGGGTGAATTCTTTAGAAGACAAGCCATAACGACCGCCGAAAATACGCGGCATAGAGGCAATCTCACCTTTGGCAAAAGCTTGAGTTAAGGTTGCCACAACATCCAAATACAAAGGTTCACCGATAGAACCGGATTCTTTGGTGCGGTCCAAAACATTAACAACTTTTACTGACTTGGGCAAAGCCTTCAAGAAAGATTTTTCAGGGAACGGACGATAGAGGCGAACTTTCATCAAGCCTACTTTGTAACCGTTGTTGTTTAAGTAATTGATGGTTTCTTCAACGGTTTCGGCACCAGAACCCATAATAACGATAACTTGTTCGGCATCTTCGGGGCCAACATAGTCAACAACATTGTACTTGCGGCCGGAGATTTTGGCGAATTTATCCATTTCTTCTTGAACAATGCCTTCTACTTGATTGTAGAATTTGTTGCCGGCTTCACGACCTTGGAAGAATACGTCGGGGTTTTGAGCAGTACCGCGGACAACCGGTTTTTCCGGACGAAGAGCGTGTTCGGCATTGAAAGAATAGTCAACACCTTCCAACATAGCTCTTAAATCATCGTCAGAGAGTAATTTGATTTTTTTGATTTCGTGCGAAGTACGGAAACCGTCAAAAAAGTGCATGAACGGTACGCGAGAACGCAAAGTAGAAGTCTGAGCAATAGCGGCGAAGTCATGAGCTTCTTGAACCGAATTGGAGCAGAGCATAGCAAAGCCGGTTTGACGGCAAGCCATAACATCGGAGTGGTCGCCGAAAATCGACAAAGCGTGATAAGCCAAAGAACGAGCAGCAACATGCATTACAAACGGGCTTAATTCACCGGCAATTTTGTACATGTTGGGGATCATCAAGAGCAAACCTTGCGAAGCGGTAAAGGTGGTGGTTAAGGCACCGGCCTGGATTGAACCGTGGCAAGCACCGGCAGCACCGGCTTCGGATTGCATTTCTTGAACCTCGGGGATAACGCCCCAGATGTTCTTTTGTTTGGCAGCAGACCATGCGTCAGCCCATTCACCCATCGGAGATGACGGAGTAATCGGGTAGATGACGCAGACTTCATTCATGCGGTGGGCAACCGAAGCGGCGGCTTCGTTACCATCCATCATTTTCATCTTTACTTCAGACATATTTCATCCTTAAAGTTAGTGTTAACAAAATAAAAAAGCCAGTGTCAAAACAGACGGTTTTACGCCTTATCTACCGGCTTTCTCAATACAGAATCTTATTCCCGCGTGCCTTATAGCATTTTAGATATAAAAAATCCAGCAAAAAATTGTAGTTAGGCAACAATTTTTGAGACAATTTTGGGGTGAAAAGTCGGCTTAATGAAATTTTGTAAGGAAGCTATTTGCGTAAAGGGGGAAAATGTGGCATAATCAAAGATGCTGAAGTAAGTATTAATTTAATAAAATATGATTATGAGAAAAGAAAAAAAAGAAAATTTAAAATTTAGTGTTAAGGCAATAACTTTTATGTTGGTTGCTTTGACTTTATCAACACTTTATCTCTTGTGGTTAGGGTGTTGATAGAAAAAACTCCTGTGCTTTTGTTCGATCAACTATACGGTCCAACATATTTTAGCACGGGAGTTTTTTTATGTGTAAAATAAAAAAAGACGCTAGATGGTTCTAGCGTCTTTTTTGTTATACCTGACCGTGGCAATGTTTGTATTTCTTGCCGCTGCCGCAGGGGCAGGGATCATTGCGGGCTATCTTGCCCCAAGTATTGGGATCTTTGGGGTCAATAGCTTGATTGCCATAAGCAAACGGTGTTTGCTTTTCATTGGCCGGTGTTTCATTGGTTTGTTTGCCCGAAAGCAAATTAACCGGACTTTCATGAACGGCTTGCATGTTGGCCTGTTTGGCGTTTCTTTCTTCCAACTCGTTGGCCGAACTTGCTTGAATTACCGTACGCATCAGAATAAAAGCTACCTTTTCGCCCAACTGATTCAACATATCGGAAAACAGGTTAAAGGCTTCTTTTTTGTATTCGTTTAGCGGGTCTTTTTGTCCGTAGGCACGCAAAACAATGGTGTGACGCATATAATCCAAAGTGGCAATATGGTCTTTCCACAAAGTATCAAGTTCTTGTAATAAAATAGACTTTTCTACCGCGCGAACAATGTTGGCCGGAACATTGGCGTTTTTGGCTTGTTGAGCTTCGTCTAAAACAGAAGTTACTTTCTCAACCAACTTTTCGGAATCCATCTCGGGTTCTGCAACCCAAGTTTCTATCGGCAACAAAATACCGCTTAATCTAGCCAAATCTTGCTTAATCGCGTCAGAGTTCCAATCTTTGGGAGATGAACCATAAGCAATGTCTTTGTAAATGATGTTGCGGATTTGGTCGTGGCACATGTCCGTAACGGTTTCCGAGACATCATCGGATTCCATTAATTCGCGTCTTTGTTCGTAGATAACTTTGCGTTGCTCGTTCATCACGTTATCGTATTTGAGCAAGTTTTTACGAATATCAAAGTTGCGTTCTTCGACCTTTTGTTGGGCTTTTTCCAAAGCTTTGCTAATCCATGGGTGAACCAAAGCCTCACCTTCGGGCAAGCCTAATCTTTGCAACATTATGCTCATTCTTTCGGAGCCGAAAATACGCATCAAATCATCTTCTAATGATAAGAAGAATTTTGAAGTTCCGGGGTCGCCTTGACGGCCGGAACGTCCGCGTAATTGGTTATCAATACGGCGGCTTTCGTGACGTTCGGTACCTAAAATATACAAACCGCCGGCAGCTTTAACTTTGGCTTTGTCGACTTCGACTTCCTCTTTGATTTTGGCGCGTAAAGCTTCGATTTCTTCCGGTGTTTCGTCTCCTTTTAGGATTTGTTTCAAACGCATATCAACATTACCGCCAAGCTGAATATCGGTACCGCGACCGGCCATGTTGGTGGCAATGGTGATGGCTCCGGATACACCGGCTTGGGCAACAATGGCTGCTTCGCGTTCATGATGGCGAGCGTTCAAAACTTCAAATTTAAGGTTGGTGTTTTTGGCCAACATATCGGCAACCAATTCCGATTTTTCAATCGAGGCGGTACCTACCAATACCGGCTGGCCTTTTTCGTGACATTCAACAATGGTTTTGACAATCGCGGCAAATTTTTCTTTTTCGGTACGATAAATTTCGTCATGCAAATCTTGACGAATGACCGGACGATTGGTCGGAATTTCGACACAGCTCAAATTGTAAATATCGTTGAATTCTGCTTCTTCGGTCATGGCCGTGCCGGTCATACCGGATAATTTGGGGTATAATCTAAAATAGTTTTGGAAGGTAATGGAGGCTAAAGTTTGGTTTTCTGATTGAATCTTTACACCTTCTTTGGCTTCAATGGCTTGGTGCAGACCATCGGAATAACGGCGTCCTTCCATCATACGTCCGGTAAACTCGTCAATAATCATAACCTTGCCGTCTTTTACAATATAGTCAACATCGCGAGTGTGCATTTTGTGAGCACGTAAAGCCTGATTGACATGGTGAACCAAGCTGACATTGGCAAGGTCATATAATCCACCTTCACTTATCAAACCGACTTGCTTTAACAATTCTTCAACATGAACCATACCTTTTTCGGTGAGGGTGACCTGACGAGCTTTTTCGTCTTTTTCATAATCATCTTCACGCAGTTTGGGAATAATGTTATTGACCAAAATATATTTTTCTGAGCTATCCTCAGCGGCTCCGGAGATAATTAAGGGAGTTCTGGCCTCATCAATTAAAATAGAGTCAACCTCATCGACAATGGCGTAATTAAACGGTCTTTGAACCATATCTGATAGGCGGAATTTCATATTGTCACGCAGATAGTCAAAGCCTAACTCGTTGTTGGTGGCATACAAAATATCGGAATTATAGGCGGCTCTTCTGGCATCGTCGTCTTTTTCGTGAATGATGTAATCGACAGTCAAACCTAAGAAACGATATACTTGTCCCATCCATTCGGCATCGCGTTTGGCCAAATAATCGTTAACGGTTACGATGTGAACTCCTTTGCCCTCCAAAGCATTAAGATAGGCAGCAAGGGTGGCCACCAGAGTTTTACCTTCACCGGTTTTCATTTCGGCAATTTGACCGTGGTGGAGGACAATACCACCAATGAGCTGAACATCGTAGTGGCGTTGGCCAAGCGTGCGTTTGGCAGCCTCTCTTACAACGGCAAAAGCTTCCGGCAACAGTTCGTCTAAGGTTTCGCCTTGCTTTATTCTTAATTTAAATTCATCGGTTTTGGCTCTGAGCTCTTCGTCACTTAACGGTGAGATTGAACTTTCCAAAGCATTAATCTTTTCTACAATCTTATATTGCTTTTTAATATAACGTTCATTGGCAGAACCAAATATTTTGCGGGCAAGGCTACCTATCATTTTTGTATTTTTCCTTAAAATTCATATTTATAAAACATTTCAACATCATACATTTAGTGTTTTAAATGCCGAGAGTCAAGGGGCGGCAAAAAGTTATGAACTTGCAAAAAAAAATGATTGGAAAATACAGAGCTTGTGGTATATAAGAAAAAATGAGTTTTTTGTTTTAACGGGAGAAGTGTATTATGAACAGAAAATATATTGCTTTGATGATTATGTCGGCCGCATTTCTAAATGGCGGTGAGGTTTTGGCTGCCGGAAAAGACGGTGTTGCCGCTACCGTTAACGGTAAAAATATTATGGTCGAAGAGATAGAAGCCGCTTATAATGTTAATCCGGCGGTTAAAAATAAAACCTCTTTTGATGAATTTTACAGCAAAACTTTGGATATATTTGTTGACGGTGAAGTTGTATATCAGGCTGCCGTTGCCGATAAAGTTACCGAAACTCCCGAGTATAAAGTACAGCTTGAGGCTTTGAAAGAAGAGTTGGCTCGCAAGATTTATCTTGAAAAACAAATGAGAGATAAAGTTACCGATGGTGCTATAAGACAGTTGTATAATCAATATAAAAACAGCTTTAAGGGTGAGAAAGAAATTAAGGCTAAACATATATTGGTTGACTCTGAGGCTGAAGCTAAAGAAGTTATTGCTAAGTTGAAAGAAGAAGGAGACTTTGATAAATTGGCCAAAGAATATTCTAAAGAGCCGGCTGATTTGGGGTATTTTACCAAAGATATGATGGTGCCTGAATTTGCTAATGCTGCATTTGCTCTTAATAAGGGTCAGTATACTAAAAATCCGGTAAAAACACAGTTCGGTTATCATGTAATTTTGGTTGAAGATATCAGAGATGCAAAGCCTTTACCTTTGAAACAGGTCGAGGGAAAGTTGCGTACCATGTTGGCTCAGAAAACCATGGGCGATGTGGTTAAATCTTTGCAGGATAAAGCTACAATCGTAAAATATGATGCTGACGGAAATGAAATAAAATAAATTGTTTCGTTTGTAATAAAAGGCTTTGGGCTATCAGCGCAAAGCCTTTTTTATGTATATTGGAGGGCTTGAGCTTGCGGCTTGACAAGAGATGAGATTTAAATTAAAAGCAGGGTAGTTTTTTTCTAGTGAAAGATTAAAGATAATGAATAACGATAATTTACGCAAAACATTTGCTATTATTTCGCACCCCGATGCCGGTAAAACTACTTTGACCGAAAAGTTGCTATTATTTGGAGGTGCAATTCAACAAGCCGGAGCCGTTAAGGCCAGAGGTGAAAATCGTCGTGCCCGTTCGGACTGGATGAAGGTGGAACAAGAACGCGGTATCTCGGTGGCTTCATCGGTTATGACTTTTGATTTTGAGGGTGTTACCTTTAATCTTTTGGATACTCCGGGACACGAAGACTTTTCGGAAGATACTTACCGGGTTTTGACCGCGGTTGATTCGGCCGTGATGGTTTTGGATTCGGCAAAAGGTATTGAAACTCAGACCAAAAAATTATTTGAGGTTTGCCGTTTGCGTGATGTGCCGATTATTACTTTTATTAATAAGCTTGACAGAGAAGGACAAGATCCGTTTGCTCTTTTGGATGAAATCGAGAGGACTTTGGCTTTGGATGTTACTCCGGCAAGTTGGCCCGTCGGTTCGGGTAAGGATTTTAAGGGATGCTATGACATTCTTAATAACCGAATGATTTTGATGGAACGCAATAAATCGGCTATTAATAGCGTGATTGAAACTTGCTCGGGGCTTGATGATCTCAAGCTTGATGAGTTGTTGCCGGCTCATCAGGTGGCAAAACTGCGTGAAGATGTGATGATGATACAAGAACTTTGTCCGAAGTTTGATTTGGAAGCCTATTTGGCCGGAACTCTTACTCCGGTATTTTTCGGAAGTGCCATCAATAATTTTGGTGTAAAAGAGGTGTTGGAAGGTTTGCACAAATTTGCTCCAACCCCGCGTCCGCATCCGGCTCAGGAAAGAATGGTTATGCCGGATGAAAATAAAGTGAGCGGCTTCGTGTTTAAGATTCAAGCCAATATGGACCCTAAACATCGCGACAGAATTGCTTTTATGCGAATTTGTTCGGGGCATTTTAAACGCGGTATGACTTTAACACAGGTCAGAACCGGAAAAGCTGTTAAAGTTCCGACGCCGGTGATGTTTTTGGCTCAAGAACGAGAATTGGCCGAGGATGCTTATGCCGGCGATATTATCGGAATTCCTAATCACGGGCAGCTTAGAATCGGGGATACTTTAACCGAAGGTGAAAAAATTAATTTTACCGGTATTCCGTCGTTTGCTCCGGAGCTTTTGAAATCGGCCAGAGCTTTAGATCCGCTAAAATCAAAACATTTGGGTGATGCATTAAAGCAAATTGCCGAAGAGGGCGGGGCCAGCATATTTAAGCCAATAGTCGGTGCCGAATGGATTGTCGGCGTGGTCGGCGTATTGCAATTTGAGGTTATGGCCGACCGAATTAAAAATGAGTTTAATCTTCCGGTGATGTTTGAACCGACACAGTATTTTACGGCTCGTTGGATATCATCCGATGATAAAAATGCGTTGAAAAATTTTGTTGATACCAACAGATTGAACATAGCTGAAGATAATGACGGTGATTTGGTGTTCTTGGCTAGAAATGCTTGGCATTTAAACAAGGCTCAGGAAGATTTTCCGAAAGTTAAGTTTAGTAAAGTTAAGGAATAGATTCAATTTAAAATGAAAAGAAGAGACCCGAAAGGATCTCTTCTTTTTTAATCTCTTCTTTTAGGATAAAGGGGCATGCAAAGCAGTTTAAGAGCTCCTCTGACATAAATGTCACCTATTCCGCCGCAAAGTAATATGTTGCAGAACAGATTGAGAGAAAGAACCGCAATTAAATGGTTTGCTTCACTATCATCACCTTCATCTAATCGAGACATTTGTTGTGTAAAATCTCTGATTTCGATAATCGAAAAAAACAAGGACATCAATCCCCAGTATATATTCAACCAAAGACCTAAATATTCAATATATCCTAAAACGGAACTCAATATGGTTCCTAATAAGCCAAGGACAGCTAGAATAATTGGAGTTGTGGAAGGAATACCCTTAAGATTGCCGCGAAACCTTAAAACATAAATCATTGCTATAATCGGTACGCAAAGTGCAATCAGAAAACTGATAGCTAAATTCCAAATCCCAAGCTTTAATACGGATGAAGCAGCAATGACGGAATAGAGCAAGGCAAGTGATGTCAAATGTATTTTTCCTATCGCAATTTTGGCAGACAGCATATTGGCACAATGAATACCGATAATACCAATAATACACATAATAAAAATGTATAAACTTTTGTTTTGATAGATTCCGGCATCGTTAAGAGACCAAAATAATCCCCAAAGCGAAGGAGTGAACGCAATTACAAAAGCAATACAAACACAAACAACAGTCAATTTGTTAATTCGAGAATAGACTGCCTGTAATACAGAAGCAATAAAATTCTTTTCCATAATAAATAAATTTTTAAGTTAATAATATGCTTTAATGGGCTTGGTTTAGCAAAATTTATCTTAAAAATCAAGGGAAAATTGTGTGGCCATAGTGCAAAGAGGTTTTTATTATTGAGAGCAATAGGGGGCTTGTTAATAGAGTATAGACTAAAAAGTAATCAATCTTAAACATGAAGTTTGAGTTTTGGAAATTGTATCTTGGCACATAAAAACTCCTTTGCTTGGTATGTCAATACTTTATTGCGTTATTTGACAAGCAAGCAAAGGAGTTTTTTATAGTTTAATCATGTTTTATTCTGCCAAGCCAAGTGAAAGTTAAAAACTTGACGGCAAGTCTGGATAGGTTAAATACCGCACCAAAAAGCAGTAAGTTACAAAACAGGTTGATGGTCATTGGGTGAACAAGGTCATCAACTTCTTCCGGATTTTCAATTTCTGTGATGTTAAAACAAAAATCTTGGACTTCTATAATGGTGAAAAGAAAAGCTATAACAGCCCAAAAGATGTCACACCATAGGCTACTGAACGCCTCATATCCCCATATTAATAATATAATCGTGCCGACTACACAAGCAATGGAGACCAGTGAAAAAAGCGGACGAAGGTCTCTGGTTGCATTAATACCACAAAAAATTGCTAATGCTAACATGACATATCCTCCGGCAAACCAGTAAAAAATATATTCAAAGCCATATTTTTGAGCCGAAACAGAAAGTGCAATTCCCGATAAGGCGGCTAAGGCGTAGAGAAAGCCAATTTTTACAACGCGACCTCGGCGAATTTTTCTGTAATACCATATGGCAAGAATAAATATGGTGGCTAAAACCACTATGTATTCGGTTGTGCAGGTCTCTTCGAATAGTACACGAGCTCTTAGTTCTGGTAGAGAGTAGAACGCATAGGCAACTAATATGTAAAAAATACCAAGTTGCAGTAAAAAACCCATTGTTTTGGCAAACATTGCATAAAAAAATCTTTTTTCCATAATAAATAAATTTTAAGTTAATAATATGTTTTAATGGGTTTGGTTTAGCAAAATTTGTCTTAAAAATCAAGGGAAAATTGTATAGTGCCACCATGATTACAAATCGACTGCGCTTATAAAATATTATCTTTATAAATCAATGGTTAATCTTAAAATTTTAGCGATTTTTTAGCCGAGCTACCACCGAGCTACCACGCTAAAACAAGCTACCACCAGCTTGTTACAGGGGGTATTTTATTCTCTCAATCTGATATTTTGCGTGATGTCTTTGAAAAACTCTTTGTTCCATAGTTCTAATTGTGATTTGTCTGTAATAAAGGGTAAAACATCTTGCTTTGCTTGTTCAAAATCTATTGTTTCAAAGCGGTTGTTTAACATTGATTTTAGCTCATCTAATCCCAAAGTATCTTCTTTCTTTAGCATACCGGAATCTTCCAGCCTTGCTCGCAAGTGAGCTAAATTAACGCTTGCATTATGCGCTAAATAAAAAACATAATCATAAAGGTCTCTTCCTTTAATTCTATTTTTCCAAGAACGGCAAATTACGGCATGGAGTTTTCCCGCAAACAGTGACGGCGTGTCATATAATTTTACCTGATATGGACTGGGCAATAAACGGTATTTGTTTTCAAAAGTGGCAAAAGCCGGAGGTTCGGTATCAATCTCAAATTTAATTTTAATGACTTCATTAGCATTGATGTTCAGGTTTGAGCCATATACACTCAAGATATGTTCTTTGGTATTTCCTTTCAAAAATGCTGATTTTATGGCAGAATCTTGAGCTTTTTGTTTTTCTTCTATGGAAAATTGCAATCCCAAAGAGGCTAATTCTTTTTCCAAAGATGAAAAGTAGCGTTTTAATTCAAAATTTTCATTCGGTTTAATTAAAGAAAAATCTAAATCTTCTGAAAAACGGTCAAGTCCATAAAAAATACGAAGTGCCGTTCCGCCATAAAAAGCAGCCTCCTTAAAAAATCCGGCTCGCGAAAGTCCGCATAAGGCGACTTCTTGCACAATTTCTTTAAGGGCATTTTTCTTTTCATCAACCGTGTCGGTTTTATATTTTGACGACATTTGTTCTAAAACGGTTTGCATTACTTCAATCTCCTCATAAACTTAATCAGAAAGTTTAGATTATTGGCATGATACATCGGGGCTATTTTTTCTATGCTTTCCATATTGAGCTTTTTTAATTCATCTTCATCTATGCGAAGGTTATCAAATAAAAGAGCATGAAATTCATTTAAGTTTTTTACCGGCGGCATGGTATAGAGCTTATCGCATAAAGCCTTTTCCGGTGTTGCAATTTGATAAGAATAGTCCTTTTCTTCATGGATTATGATGCCAAACGGATAAACCTGAGGCGGAATATCTCGATAGGTAAAAGTTCCAAAATGGTTTTGATACTTTTTAGTTCTACGC
>CASEYY010000017.1 GCA_949292335.1 uncultured Pseudomonadota bacterium | reverse complement strand
TATTGTCATTCTCGGGCTTGACCCGAGAATCTAATCAAACAAAGTACCACAGCTTATGAGACCCTCGGAACAAGTCCGAGGGTGACGGGTTGTGGTGTGTCCGAGGGTGACATTAAAACGGTGTATAATGGGCAACTAATACAGAAACCTCCTTTAAGGCTAGGTCATGTACCGCCAGTACACTCCCGTCGCCTTAAAAAAGTTTTCTTATTATTTGCCTCATTCTCCACCGTTTTGTTTTTCTTTTACCGTCATTCTCGGACGTGTTTTTCTTTTACCGTCATTCTCGGACGTGTTTTTCTTTTACCGTCATTCTCGGACGTGTTTTTCTTTTATTGTCATTCTCGGGCTTGACCCGAGAATCTATTAGATATAGAAAAAAGTTAAATTTGACCCTCTATTATGCCGCCGCCAAGCAGTAAATCTCCATCGTACAAAACAACCGATTGACCTGCCGTTATGGCCGACTGCGGGGTCATAAAATCAACCCGATATTCTCCGTTTGAGTATGGATAAACAACCGCTTCATTCGGCATTTGTGATGAGCGAATACGTGCTTGAACTGTCAATTTATTTTGCGGCGGCTCACATTGCCAAACCCAATCATCGGCAACCAAAGAGCTTTGCAAAGCTTCTTCGGCATAACCTAAAACAACTTCGTTAGCTTCCGGCCTGATGGCAATCACATATAACGGACGATCAGCCGAAATACCAAGACCGCGTCGTTGACCGATGGTAAAATTCCAGTAACCTTTATGTCGGCCTAATACCTTGCCGTCGCGGTTTACAAAATTGCCTTCCTTATCGGCAAATTGCAAAATATCATTCAAAGCTCCAGTGTAAAAATCCTGACTATCCGGTTTTTCGGCAATCTCCAATCCTGCTTGCTTGGCAAGTACTCGGATTTCTTCTTTGCTCTTATCACCTAAGGGAAATAAAACACGGCTTAACTGTTCTTGGCTCAGTCGATACAGAAAATATGACTGGTCTTTTTTATCGTCAACTCCACGTCGGATACGGTAAAAACCGCTCTTTTCGTCTTGCTCCAGTTTGGCATAGTGGCCGGTGGCAAACTTATCAAATTCGACCCCTTGCCTAGCGGCACTGTTTGGCAGAACATCAAATTTGATTTTGGAGTTGCAGACAACGCAAGGATTTGGCGTGCGTCCGGCATGATATTCATTACGAAAGTTTTCCAAGACCGTTTGGTGAAATTCTTTGGTGCAGTCAATGACATAGTGAGGTATTTTCAATTTTTCGCAGACGGCGGCAGCTTGCCGTAAATCTTCGTCGTGAGGCGAAAAACAGCCCTTACCGGTAAGATTGCGAAAGCTTTCGGTATTGTCCCATACCGTCATCGTCGCTCCGATAACCTCGTGCCCGGCTTGTTTTAAGATAAGGGCGGCCGCCGAAGAATCGACGCCGCCGCTCATACCTACCAATATCTTCATCAGTAAAGTCCTTGAAAATCTCTAGAATTTACGCGGCGATACATGCTTACGCCAGTTGTCTTCTATCTTTTCCAAGGATATTCCTTTGGTCTCGGGAACAAAGAAATATACAAAGAATAATGATAAAATTATCGTAAATCCAAAAATTAAAAAGGTATTGTTTTTGCCGATTATATCCAATAACGGCAAAAAGCTGAATACGATTATCGAGTTAAAAATAAAGTTTGAAGCCGTGGCTGCCGACATGGCAAAGCCGCGAATCTTTAACGGCATGATTTCGGATACCATAATCCAGCATATCGGACCTAAGCTCATGGCAAATGAAGCGATGTAAACAACCAAACTTATAACAGCCAGCCATTTACCTGCTTCGCCTAAGGTAAAGCCCCAAGATAGGGTCAACATACTAATCAGCATGCCACTTAAGCCAATGTAAAGCAATGGTTTGCGACCGAACTTGTCGGTATAAGCAATGGCCACAAAAGTCATTAAAAAGTTAACCACACCAATGCCGATGGTGGCATAAATGGCTCCGATATTATCGGCAAAACCGGCCAATTTGAAAATCGTGGGGGCAAAATAAATTATGGTATTAATACCGGTGCAAATTTGCACAAACATCAATCCGACACCGACAAAAATCGGAACCAACATCCATTTTTGAATTGATACTTTGCTTTTTTTGTTTGAACCTTCCATGGTTTTTTGAATCTCTTTGACCTGAGTGTCAACTTTGTCGGTGTTGTATATTTTTTTGAAAACCTCTTTGGCTTCGTCAATCTTGCCCTTGCTTATCAACCAACGCGGTGTATCGTGCAAAAATAAAATACCAACCAACAATATAATTGCCGGAAGAGCTCCCGAGGCTAACATCCAACGCCAGTTATATTCGGCGTTGGCAAAAATGCGGTTGATTAAGTAAGATAACAAAATACCGGCAGTTAATGCCAGCTGATACAAAGAAACCAATGTTCCGCGGATTTTTTCGGGGGCAATTTCGGATAGATAAATTGGGGCAACGAAGCTTATCATTCCTACCGCAATACCGATAATAATGCGGGAGAACATTAACCAACCTGCCGTGTGAGCATAGCCACACATAATCGAACCGACAATAAAAATCAATGCCGTGGCAATAATTATCTTTTTGCGTCCGTAAATATCGGCCAGATAGCCGTTGGCCGCCGCTCCGATAATCGAACCGACAATGGCCGATGATACCAGCCAGCCTTGCTCTACCGAGCTTAGCTCCCAAGTTTCGTTGATGTATAGCAAAGCACCGGAAATAACTCCCATGTCAAAGCCCGATAGTAAACCACCCAAAGATGCGGTAATGGCTACCATTATCAAAGTAAAATTGATAGTCCTGCCTGTTTTTGTCATGTCTGTTTCCTGTATAAAAATTGAAGTTTGTCTGAAAAATATATAGTAACTTGATTTAATATTTAAATCCGTTCAAAGTCAAGAAATATCGGTCGACGACCCTCGGCAACGGCTTTGCGTTGGTATTTGGTTTCAACCCAGTCTGCCGGCGGATTTTTCCAATCGTTGCCGCACTTGGCCGTCCACTGAAAATCTTTGTTGTCGCGGAGCTGTCTTAAAGTCCAAGATTTATACACCGGATGGTCGGTCGCAACTCGCAAAATGCCGCCTTTTTTTAAAATACGGGCGAGCTCTTGCAAGTTGTCGGGGTTAATAAATCTTCTGCTTGCATGACGTTTTTTCGGCCATGGATCCGGAAACAATAAAAATACTTTGCTCAAAAATCCATCGGGAATCTTGGCAAACAGAAGTCTGACATCATCGCTCCAGATGCGGACATTATCCGTCCGCTCCGGAAGCAATGATATATGTTCGGGCATATCTGATTTTTCTTTTATACCCGTTAGTAGAGTGAGTAAATTTGCTACGCCGTTTTTGAAGACTTCGGCGCCGATAAACCCAATTTCGTGGTGCTTTAGGGACTGTCCGGCAAGATGTTCGCCGTTGCCAAAACCTATTTCCAAGTATACTTCTGCAACCTTGGCTCCGAACATATCTGCTGATATTTTATCATCACTAGATATCGAAACCTCGGGCAAAAATTGCTCTAAAAGTCCGCTCTTGGCTTTGCGAATTTTGCGTCCCTGTCGGCGACCGTAAAATTTGGGTTTATCGCTTAAAAGCATTTTTTAAGTTCCTCTACTTTGTTTAATCTTTCCCAACTGAAGTGACCTTCGTCATCGGGGGTGCGTCCAAAATGGCCGTAAGATGAGGTCGGAAAATATATCGGTTTTTGCAGTTGTAAATAGTTGATAATACCGGCAGGGGTTAAATCAAACATTTCTTTTACAACTTTTAATAATTTGGCTCCATCAACATTTCCGGTGCCTTTGGTGTCGATGTAAAGAGACAGAGGTTCGGCTACACCAATGGCATAAGAAGTTTGGATTACGCACTCTTGAGCCAAACCGGCGGCAACAATGTTTTTGGCAATGTGACGCAGCATATAAGCGGCAGAACGGTCTACTTTGGTGGGGTCTTTGCCGGAAAAAGCGCCGCCGCCGTGCGGAGCATAACCGCCATAAGTATCAACAATGATTTTTCTGCCGGTTAGGCCGGTATCACCGTCAGGGCCTCCGATAACAAAGCGGCCGGTCGGGTTAATCAAAATATCGGCATCGCTGATTTCCCAGCCTTGCGGTAAAGATTGTCTGATATAGCGGCTGACAACTTCTCTTACATCGGCTTGGCTCATATAGGCTTCGTGTTGGGTCGAAACCACAATCTTGGTGGCTCTTAAGGGCTTGCCGTTTTCGTCATATTCTATAGTTACCTGTGATTTGGCGTCGGGTAAAATTCCTTTGATTTCGTTTGAGTGACGAGCCTTGCTCAGATTGTGCAATATCCGGTTGGAAAGATAAATGGCAAGAGGCATATAGTCGGTGTCAATGCCTTGTTCTTTTCTGGCATAGCCAAACATTATGCCTTGGTCCCCGGCTCCCATCTTGTCAACGCCGAGAGCGATGTCTGCCGATTGTTTGTGCAAGAAACTGGTGATGTTAACATCATTAAAAGAGAATCCGGCTTGATCATAACCAATGTGTTTGATGGTTTGTCTGACCGCATTTTCTATTTGTTCGTGCGAAACCGAAACAACAGAAGAGGTTTCGCCGGATATTATTACTTGGTTGGTGGTGGCTAAAGTTTCAATCGCCGTGCGGGCTTTATTGTCAACAGCCAAATATAAATCAACGATAGCGTCCGAAATGGCATCGCAGACTTTGTCCGGATGGCCTTCGGAAACAGCCTCACTGGTAAATAGATATGTCATAATTTAATGTCCTTTGCTTTTGTTAAAATTAAATAAAATCATAATAATTATTTTTCTCGGCACAAAATCTCAAACTCGGATTTTTTGTGGTCGAGCATATCGCGGTTGTCGCCGTTGAGAGCAGAAAACTTGCGGGCAATGGTATACTGCGGTAAAAGTTTCTTTATCTCTTCAATCGGTTTTGACCACGAATTGGCGGCAATGCGAATAGCCTTGCCCTGTCCGGCCGATACTTTGGGAGTGATTTCTCCCGTAACGGCGTCGGTAAACTCTTGTAGGCATAGTTTGATGGTTTCTAAACTGCCGGGGATTAAAAACTCTATTTCTTCGCCGCTGTCAATATAATTGCGAATTTCAAATATGGCGTCATCGCCCTGCCATTCAATAATTGAGCCGGCAAAGAGCCAGTCGCCAAGAGTGCGGGTGTATTCGTAGTTTTGGCTTAAATTGGTCAATTTCCCGTCGTGAAAACCTAAGCAATACCCACGGTTTTGCAGAGTATCAAATTCGGGCATATATTTTTTGTAATCCCAATTTTTGCGATCTCTGTACCAGTCGTCAATGGCTTGACGATATGCTCTGGCAACGGTTCCGGCATAATATTCGGTTTTGTTGCGGCCTTCTACTTTAAGAGAATCTATTCCGGCAGAGAGCAAATCGGGTAGACGCGGCATCAGGCACATGTCTTTGGAATTGAGCAGATAGCCACCGTGTTCGTCTTCTATTACCTCGTAATATTCGCCGGGGCGGAATTCTTCTTCAAGCAAAAATTCAAAGGCGTCTTTATTGTCTTCGTTAATGATAATTTCTTTTATGCTGCCGTCTTTGAGTCTTAGATGAAGTTTATAATGCCAACGGCAGCAGTGGGCACATTTGCCTTGGTTGGCAGAGCGGTCGGCTAAGTAATTGGATATCAGGCAGCGTCCGGAATAAGACATACACATCGCACCGTGCATAAATGTTTCAAGCAGAATATTGGGGCATTTTTCTCTGATTTCTTTGGCTTCGGCAAAAGTTACTTCTCGGCCCAAAACACAAAGTTTGGCCCCTTGGGATTGCCAAAATTTTACGGCTGCCCAAGAGCAAATATTGGCTTGGGTGGAAACAAATAAATTTAATTCGGGAGCATTTTCTTTAACATATTGAAAAACTCCGGGGTCGGCAATTAATACACCGTCAGGGTGCAATTCGCGGAGCGTGGATACAAAAGAGGGGAGTTTTTCAACATCGCGGTTATGCATAAACAAATTGAGAGTAAGATATATTTTTTTGCCGTGAGCATGTACAAACTCAATGCCTTCTTTTAGGTCTTCAAGCGAAAATTTTGATTGGGCTCGTAAGCACATATCGGGAGTTCCGGCATATACCGCATCGGCACCGTATAAAATTGCGGTTTTTAGTTTTACCAATGAGCCGGCCGGCAGTAATAGTTCCGATCTTTCGAGCATAATTTACTCCTCTACGGTTATTTGTTCGGTATAGGCATCAAGACGGCCTAACGGGGTGTCTTCGATACTGATGCGGGCAATAAACGGGTAGCCGCTCTTTTTGTCTTCGGCAATCCAAAAATATACCGGCTTGTTGGCAGAAAATTCCCACAGGGAATCGTCGTCTTCATTTAACAATTTGGTGATGTGCATGGAGCATTTGGCGGCCGGTCCATGATAAAAAGAATGCTCTTCGGGAGCTAACTCATCTTGACCTAAATCCTTAAATACAACATCAAAACGTCTTTTGCCGTCGTAAACTGCCATCTTGGAATCGCAAAAACCAACCATATTGTATTGGCGGGCTAGTTTTACTAAAACGGTTTGTAAATCAAAAGTATCGGCCGGCGTTGCGGGGGCTTCGAATTCTCGTTTTTTGGTGTTGCCGTTTTTGCCGGAAACTTGGTAGAGGGGTTTACCCTCTTTATCGTAAAATACCTGTTTGGTACGGGTATTAAAACGCGAACGCGAGGTATAACCGTAATCCTCGGTTATCAGCTTATCGTTTGCAATGTGTCCGGAGGTGTTATAAGTGGCGGTAAAGGGATAGACCGTATCGAAAAAACCGTTGGTCTTTACCGTTGAGGTTACTTGATAGTTATCGGGATTTAGGCGATAGCTAAACTCTGTGCGGCTGGCATCAAAAGGACCGACCGTGACGAAAAAATCGTGCTTTACTCCGAAGCCGTAGGCTTGCGAACTTATGAATAAAAAAGATATTACAAAAGCGGCTATTTTAGACATGAATTTTACTCTTTGTTTAAACTTGCGGCTTACAATAACACAAAAAAATATAATTTAAAGGAATTTAATAAAATGCCAAAAAAAGTTTTGTTATTAGTCGGTGGTTTTTCGGCCGAACGCGAGGTTAGCCTTAGTGCTGCAAGAGATATTTTTAACGCCCTTAAAAGCAAAGGTTATAATGTGGTGCAACATGATTTGAGCGATGTGTGGAAGTTTTTGGAAGTGGTCAGACAAGAAAAACCCGATGTGATTTTTAACGGTTTGTATGGAAATTGGGGCGAAGACGGCGAAATTCAGGCTATGCTTGATTTGTTGCAAATCCCTTATACTCATTCGGGAGTAAAAACTTCGGTATTGGGAATGGATAAATCACTGACCAAGAAAATTGCGGCGGAATGCGGAATCAGAATCGCCAAAGATGAAAAAATGACTGCCGCCGAATTTGCTAAAAACGGAACAACAATTCCAATGCCCTATGTCGTAAAACCGATTTCCGATGGTTCTTCGGTGGGGGTATTTATTGTAAAAAATGCTGAGGATGTCAAAAAAGTAAAGTATGAAAATGAAAATCGCGAGATTATGATTGAAGAGTACATAAGCGGGCATGAGCTTACGGTCATGTGTCTTAACGGAAAAGCTTATGCAGTTACCGAGCTTAAAGTCGATGAAGAATTTTATGATTATAAGGCCAAATATACCAGTGGGGTGACCAGACATATTTTGCCGGCACAAATCCCTGATGAAATTGCCGAAATTTGTAAGGGGTATGCCGAAAGACTACACAAAGCTTTGGGATGTAATACCGTATCGAGAATCGATTTGCGTTGGGATGAAAAATCTTTGCCCGTGCTTTTGGAAATTAATACCAATCCGGGAATGACATCATTGTCTTTGGTTCCAGAGCAAGCAAAATATGCCGGTATTTCATATGAGAATTTGTGTGCGGAATTGGTTGAAAATGCTAAGTGCCGAAAGATGTAGGTATGCTTGAAATAAAAGATATAAAACCCAATAGCGTTATTGTGATTGCCGGACCGACCGCTTCCGGAAAGTCGGCTTTGGCTATAGAGGTAGCAAAAAAATATAACGGAGTGATTATAAATGCCGATGCTTCACAGGTGTATCAAGGTATTCCGATAATTTCGGCGGCACCGACCGCGGAGGATAAAAAAGAAGTTGAACATCTGCTCTATGAAATTTTCTCGCCGCAAAAAAATGGTACGGTTACGGAGTGGCTTAGTCTGGCCATCGCCGCAATAAAAGAAACTTGGCAAAGAGGAAAAATGCCGATAGTAGTGGGCGGAACCGGTTTTTATATCGAATCATTGGTTGCCGGAGTGTCACCGATACCGGAGACTTCGGCAAAAGTAAAAAAACAAGTGGCAGAACTGCTGGATGATGGCGGGGTGGAAGCTTTATATGCCGAGTTGGCAAAAGCCGACGCCGCTGCCGCTCAGATGGTTAAGCCTAAGGATACCACCAGAGTCAGGAGGGCTTTGGAAATATTTTTAGACACCGGAAAGTCGATTGCCGAATGGTTTAAAATGCCAATGAAAAAACTTTTACCGGAGGCGGATTTTAGGATTTTTGTTCTTTTACCGGAGCTTAAAAGTTTGGAAACAAAGTGTGCTGCAAGATTTGATGAAATGATGAAAAACGGTGCTTTGGAGGAAGTGGAAAAACTCGCTTCCTTGCAACTTAGCGAAAATTTACCGGTAATGAAGGCCATCGGTGTCCCCGAGTTGTTGAATTTTTTGCAGGGAAATTGCTCCGAAGAAGAGGCTGTCAACCTGGCTAAACTACATACCAGACAATATGCAAAAAGGCAGTTGACATGGTTTCGTAATCGGATGAAAAAAACGGCAGAAATAAAGATAATTAATTTGTAAAAAAGCTTTGTTAACAACCTAAATTGTTGTTGCATATAAGGAGAGATGGTTATAAAAAACAATTAGTATTGAATTTTTAAGCGGAGATAAAGTGTATGCTTTCTAAATTAATGGGATGGCTGTCAGCCGATATGGCTATCGACTTGGGAACGGCAAATACCTTGGTCTATGTCAAGGGTAAAGGTATTGTTTTGAATGAACCTTCGGTGGTGGCAATCGAAGAATATCGCGGTAAAAAACAAGTGTTGGCGGTGGGTAATGAAGCAAAACAAATGCTCGGTCGTACTCCCGGCAATATTCATGCTATTCGTCCGTTGCGTGACGGTGTTATTGCCGATTTTGAAATCGCCGAAGAAATGATTAAATATTTTATTCGTAAAGTTCATAATTATCGTCGTTTTGCCATGCCGATGATTATTATTTGCGTGCCCTCAGGTTCTACTGCCGTTGAACGCCGTGCTATTCAGGAATCTGCCGAAGCTGCCGGTGCCAGAAAAGTATGGCTGATCGAAGAACCTATGGCTGCCGCTATCGGTGCCGATTTGCCGGTTACTGAACCGACCGGTTCAATGGTGGTTGATATCGGCGGCGGTACTACCGAGGTTGCCGTATTGTCTTTGGGCGGTATCGTCTATGCAAGGTCGGTACGCGTCGGTGGTGATAAAATGGATGATGCCATTATTTCTTACATCAGACGCAACCACAACCTTTTGGTAGGTGAGGGGAGTGCCGAGAAAATTAAAAAAGAAATCGGTTCGGCTTGTATTCCCGAAAAGGGCGATGGCAGAACTTTCGAAATTAAGGGTCGCGATTTGATGAACGGTGTGCCGAAAGAAATCATTATTTCGGAAAAGCAAGTGGCCGAAGCGTTGGCTGAGCCGGTTTCGCAGATTGTTGAGGCGGTTAAGGTGGCTTTGGAACATACCGCTCCCGAATTAGCTGCCGATATCGTCGATAAGGGTATTGTATTAACCGGCGGCGGTGCCTTGCTCGCTAATCTTGATCAGGTGTTGCGTAATGCCACCGGATTGCCGGTCTCAATCGCCGAAACACCTCTGGCTTGCGTGGTCAAAGGTACCGGCAGAGCTCTGGAAGAAATCGGTAAATTGAAGACTATCTTATCTTCAATGTACTAGTTTAATTGCAGTTATGACGGAGCCTGATTCGCTGTTTTTTCAGGCTCCGTGTTTGGTTTTTTGGATAATCTTATGAAACGACGTAGAAGTCTGTTCTTACATCTTAACCAGTTGAAGCAAATGATTAAAAAATTTGCACTGGTTATTTTGTTTTTATTGGCTCTGCTTCTGATGATATTAAATAAAAATAATTCCCTGATTCTTGAAAATTCGACGGCTCCGGCAACCAGTGGGGTGGCTTATTTGGTCGATATCTTGGTGGTGCCCGCAAAAATGCTCGGAAAAGCTTATGATTATGTTGATGAACTGCAAAAAATTAAACAGGATAATCGTGTATTACGTGCTGAAAATCGCGAACTTAAAGTTCTGCAAAATAAATATAAAGCTCTGGAAATTGAAAATAAGCTGTTGGCTGATTTGTTGAATTATGTGCCTTTGCCTAATGCCGGTTTTATATCGGCAAGAGTGGTAGCCGAGGAAAATAATGCTTTTACCAATGCCATGGTTGCTTATGTCGGGGATAATGAAATAACTAAGGGTGATGTCGTCTTGTCTGATGACGGCGTGGTTGGCAGAGTGGATAAACTCGCCAATGAATATGCCAAAATTATTATGCTTACCGATATTAACTCCAAAATTCCGGTAATCGTGGAAAAAAACAGAGTTCGCGGAATATTGACCGGTGATAATACTAATTTTCCAAAATTGATATTCGTTCCGCTAGATGCCGAAATTAATATCGGAGACAGAATCGTTACTTCAGGGGTTTCCGGTGTGTTTCCGGCAGGTTTGCCGGTGGGGCAGGTGGTTGCAGTTTCTAAAAACGAAATCAAGGTTAAACCTTTTGCTTCCCTTAGTAAAACCGAATATGTGAAAATTATAAAATATGGCATAGCCGATATTGTAAAACAAAGCGAAAACGAAAAATAATGGATGATAATTTTAATGAAAATGTAGTTCCTTTTTTTCAAAAATCACTGCCCCTTATCTCGTCGGTGATTATTATGTTGTTGGCCTATTTGCCGATTAATTTTGCTCTGTTTAATAATGTTAGACCTGATTTTGGTTTAATGTGTATCTATTTTTGGATGCTGCACCGACCGGATTTGTTTAATCTTATTTCGGTATTTTTGCTGGGCGTTGTTGATATGCTTATTACTTCTGCTTTACCGGGTGCAACACTGGGGGCTTATCTTATAATGTTTGTTTTAGTTTACAATACCCAGAAATATTTTAATGCTAAGCCTTTTATTGTTATTTGGTACGGATTTATGGCCTTGTCGTTGCTTACAATATTGGTAAAATGGTTATTGGCTTCGGTATATTACAGCACTTTCTTACCACTGTCGGTGCTGATATTTTCTTATCTAATCGGGGTGGCCGTGTATCCCTTGGTGTCAATGTCTTTGGCTTTTTTGCAAAATACTTTTATCCAGGATGAGGGACTATGAATCGCGATAACGATAAAGGAAAAGTGCTGATATATCGCTCCATGATCCTGGGAGTAGCAGAGTTGCTCCTCTTGTTGTTGCTGATTTTCAGACTGTATTATTTGCAGGTCTATCAAGCCGATAAATATGCTACTTTAGCCGATGAAAACAGAATCTCAACCAGACTTTTGGTGCCACCAAGAGGTATTATCTATGACCGACACCAAAATATGATTGCCGGTAATCAACAAAATTTTCAGGTCATGATGGTGGCAGAACAAACTACCGATGTCGATGAAACTCTTGAAGCTTTGAAGAAAATTATGCCGTTGGATGAAGCCGAAGAAAAAAGAGTGCGGAAAGATTTGAAAAGAAATCGTAGCTTTGTTCCGGTGAAAATTAAAGACAATTTGTCTTGGGAAGAGACTACTAAAATATTGCTTAATGCTCCTGATCTGCCGGGGGTCTTTATTGATGAGGGATTGTCTAGATTTTATCCGTATAAAGAAATGTTTGCCCATGTGGTAGGGTATGTGGCCGCTGTTTCGGAAAAAGATGTAAAAGATGATCCGTTGCTCGAAGTTCCGGGATTTAAAATCGGTAAGTCAGGTATTGAAAGATTGTTTGATAAAGAATTGCGTGGCAAGGCCGGAAATTTGAAGTTGGAAGTTAATGCAATCGGCCGCGTTATGAAAGAAATTGAGCGAGTTGACGGTATAGCCGGCGATAAAATAGAGTTGAGTTTGGATTTGAGATTGCAGCAAAAGGCATACGAACTTTTGGGAAATGAGAGCGGAGCGGTGGTGATGATGAATGTCAATACCGGAGAGGTGCTTGTTTTTGCTTCGGCTCCGGCATTCGATCCAAATATTTTTGCCACCGGTTTGTCTACCGAACAGTGGAATGAGTTGAACAACAACATGAAAAAACCACTGTTGAATAAAGCGGTCTCCGGACTTTATTCGCCCGGCTCAACTTTTAAAATGGTGGTCGGGTTGGCCGCACTTGAAAGCGGTATGGTCGGAAAACAAACAAGATCGTTTTGTGCCGGAAAAATGAATTTGGGTAACCATACATTCCATTGTTGGAAAGATGCCGGTCATGGGTATCTCGATATGGTGCAGGCTTTGCAACATTCATGTGATATTTTCTTTTATGAAACCGCTCAAAAAATCGGTATTAATAAAATTGCCGAAATGGCTAAAAGGTTCGGCTTGGGACAAAAAACAAATGTCGGTATCGAAAATGAAAAAAGAGGGCTTATTCCGGATACAGAGTGGAAGAAACAAAGATTTGGCGAACCCTGGCAGCAGGGTGAAAGTATAATTTCCGGTATCGGACAGGGGTATATACTTACAACACCGATACAGTTGGCAACAATGGTGTCGAGAATTGCCAACGGTGGTTATGCCGTCTCTCCGACATTCAAAAAATTTTCTCCCAAATCTGATGTAATAGAAGCTAAAAGTATGGGAATCTCTCCGCTTAATATGGAAGTGGTAAAACAAGGAATGTTTGAAGTAATGAATGCTCCAGGTGGTACGGCTCTGCGATCAGGATTTAATTTTAACGGACAGAAAATGGCCGGCAAAACTGGAACAACGCAGGTGCGAAGAATATCCATGAAAGAAAGAATGAGCGGCGTTTTGGGACAAGAGGAATTGGAGTGGAAACTTAGAAATCACGCACTGTTTGTCGGCTATGCTCCCTATGATAATCCAAAATATGGAATTGCCGTTCTGGTGGAACATGGCGGATCAGGATCAGGCGTGGCTGCTCCTATCGGCTCTAAGATGCTTTTGGAAGCTCTTAAATTAGATGCAACAGATAAACCGGTGGATTAAAATGTATAAAGCTTATGAAACAAGTTTTCGTAATCAGAGTTTGGGGTTGGTTGATAAATTTTGGGGAATCAGCTTCTCTTATGTGTTTTTGATTATGCTGTTGGCTGCAATCGGGGTTACGATGCTGTATTCGGCAGCAAACGGAAGTTGGGAACCTTGGGCTCTGAGGCAATTAATTCGCTTTGCCTTGGGGTTTGCCATTATGATAGTTTTGGCATTTTTTGATGTCCGAATATTTTTGAGATATGCTTATTGGTTCTATTTCGGCGTGTTGGCATTATTGATATTAGTTGAAATTGGCGGCCATGTCGGAATGGGGGCTCAAAGATGGATTAACTTGGGATTTATGAAATTGCAACCATCGGAATTAATGAAAATTGCTCTGGTCTTGGCTTTAGCTAAATATTTCAATTCAACGGGTTTGCAAAGTATTGAGTCTATTAAAGGGATTATCTTTCCGGCAATGCTGGTGATGGTGCCGGTTACATTGGTGATGATACAGCCCGATCTCGGCACAGCTTTGATGCTTTTGTTTAGTGCCGCTGCCATGTTCTTTGTGGTGGGAATCCAAATATGGAAGTTCGGCGTTCTTGCCCTCGGGGCAATAATATCAATGCCGGTGGCTTGGCACTTCCTCCATGATTATCAAAAAAATCGAGTGCTGACTTTCTTGGATCCGGAAAGAGATCCTCTGGGAGCCGGATATCATATTATTCAGTCTAAAATTGCCTTGGGATCCGGTGGTGTGTTCGGTAAGGGCTTCTTAAACGGAACTCAAAGCCACCTAAACTTCTTGCCCGAAAAACATACCGATTTCATATTTACCATGCTTTCGGAAGAGTTTGGAATGATTGGAGCCGTGGCGGTAATATTAATTAATTTCTTAATAATCGCTTACAGCTTTATTTTTGCTTTACGAAGCACCAGCTATTTCGGAAAGTTGGTCGCTGTGGGGCTTACTACCAATTATTTCCTTTATGTTATGATTAATATCGCTATGGTCTTGGGTTTGCTACCGGTGGTCGGAATCCCCTTGCCGCTAATCTCTTACGGCGGAACCGTCTTGCTCTCGGTTATGACCGGCTTTGGGATTATTTTGGCCGTTAATATTAACCGTAATATTATTATAGGAAAAGACTAGAGTTGAAAAACAGTGATATTTTCTTGATTTTGAAGGAAGATGTGAAATAATAAAACGGTTATTTGAGATAAGGTGAAATGTTGGAAAATAATAGATTCGAATCAGAAAAATATCTTTTGGAAACATTAAAGAGAATCGCTAAAAATAAGTCAGACTATAAGGTCTTATATGTTAATGTTTCTAAATTAAAGCCTAAAAACAGGCATCCGCGGTTTGTGAAAATTATATCGCGTATGTTTGATGATTTGGTTGCGGTTTCGGACGGATCTATGTTCGTCTTGTCAAACGGTGATTTTGCTATTCTCGGAGCCAATCTTAATCCTAAAAATGTTTTTGATGCGGTGGATAAATTGCGCCATGGTTTGGTGACCGATCCGATATGGACCTCGGTTAATGCCGAGAATTTTACCGAGGTGTATACAAGCGATGACTTTGATGCTCTGACTGATCGCATTGAAAATATTATGGCCGATAGCCGAAATCTAAGACGACCGGATTATAAATACCCTGTCGAAGCCGAGCAGATTAATGCGGTAAAAGAACATCTGAATGAAATTAATTTGGTCGATTTGATTAAACATCAGAGCGTCTTAAAACTAAACGGGCCGAATAGTTTTGAATTAATGTTTCAAGAGTTTTTCGTCGCGGTTAAAGATTTGAGTAAAAAATTTGATGCCGGAATCGATTTGACCGGAAATAAATGGTTGTTTTTGTATCTGACGCAGACCTTAGATAAAAAAACAATGTACTCTTTTACTTTTTCCGAAATTGTAAATAAACCCCGCAAAATAAGTTTAAACCTTAATCTCTCTACGATATTTTCTCACGAATTTGAGGAATTTATTTCTCGCATTGAGACCGAAGGGCAAAAACTAGTGGCCGAGGTGCAGGCCATGGATATCTTAAATAACTTGCCTTTGTTCTTGGATGCAAAAGAACTGCTGCACAAAAAAGGTCACCAGATTTTAATTGATGCGGCAAGTATTGAATTGTTGCAAATGCTAAATACCAAAACCTTAGATGTGGATTATATCAAGATATTTTGGCATGCCCTGATGAACGAATATGATAATCAAAACTCCGGGGTCAAAACTTTGCTCGAAAATGTCGGTTTGGAGAAGCTTATTTTGGCAAAGTGCTTGGATGCAAACGCATTGCGTTGGGGCATTAAAAACGGTATCAGAGCTTTTCAGGGGCCTTATATTGACGCCGTGGAGGTGGCTTTGATAAGAAAAGTATGTCCGGACGCTGCCGCTTGCCCGCTTGATGATTGTCTAAAAAGAAAAAGACTAATTGCCGGTGATTTTCGCAACAGATGCCGCTATAAACAATTTTTAGAGAAAGAGCCCGAGTGATATGGAAAACAGTGCAAAAAATGTTAAATTTGAAGCCGTAGTCTTTGAGTATTTGAATAAATATTGTCGTAATCGGGCAAATTTTGAGGCTGTGTGTATTAATGTTAATAAAATTAATGCTAATTGGCTGTCGGCTCAAAATAAAAAATTTGTTAATGAAGTGCTGGGAAATGTGCTTAGAACCGCTCGGGCGAAAATGTTTTGGCTTCCGGACGATGAGCTCCTGATTATTAATGACAAGTCTTTGCATGATGAAACAAATTCGGCTTTGGTTAAAATTTTGTTTGCCATGGATGCTCAAAAGCTGGGAGATGCCGAGGCCTTGCAAGCAAGCGGTATGTTGGTGCGTTTTGATTTAGCCAAAGAAGAGGTAGATTTGTCAAAAAAATTGCTCGCCGCTTCTCAAACGGAGGTAAAAACGCACCCTGATGTGAAAGATTTGGCTAGAACTTCATTCTTTAACACCTCTAACCGTTCGTTTAAAAAAGAATTTACCACTGATTTGCTGGCAAAAGTACAAAAAATTATTTCGGTGGCTGATTTTTCAAGCTTTATCAGAAGACAGGCTATCTGTGCAATTATCGGAAAATCTGCTCCGCAAAGAGTATTTGAAGAGGTTTTTGTTTCTATTCCGGATTTGCGTGATGCATTGTTGCCTGATGTAGATGTTACGGCAAATCCTTGGTTGTTTTTGGCTCTGACCGAAACCCTGGATAAGAGAGTGCTGGAGATTATTTCGAGGCATGACGACGGGGCTTTAATCGGTAATTTTAGCATAAATATTAATGTCTCAACCATCTTGTCCGATGATTTTTTGCGTTTTGATGATACCATAAACGGATCAATGCGGCAGAGTATCGTCTTGGAGCTGCAGTTGGCAGATATTTTTAGTGATATCAGGTCGTTTATTTTGGCGAAAACATTTGCCAAATCCAGAGGATACAAAATTTGTATTGATGGCATTATGGTCGACAAGCTTAAGTATATAAACCGCAGTAATCTAGATTGTGATTTGATGAAAATAGTTTGGCATCCGTCATTTGTTGATATTATAAAGGAAGATAAGCATTTTATGGATTATATGAACAAGGCTGACAGGGCAAAAATAATACTTTGCCGCATTGATGATGCCAATGCCATAGAAATAGGTAATTCTTTGGGAATTAACCTTTATCAAGGAAGATATGTCCAGAGGCTTTTGAATGCCTCCGGACAAAAACGTTAGCTAGTTGACTTTAATGCCGCGACGTAAAAGGTGGTATTTCTGGTAAAGATTTTCTTTCTTTAACTTCTCTATTCTGACCATATTTTTCCAGATATGCTTTTGCTCTTCGGCAAGACAGGCCTCAAGCTTTATCGTATCTTCAATTTTTGGTTTTTCAATATAACGGTCCGAATATTTCATGATAGTAAATCCTCCTTTACAAATTGGTGGACTACAGGTTTATAATATAGCATAATTTATATTAAAAATCCAGTAAAAAGAATCAGAAATTTTTACATAAGCGTATTTAGGTAGTTAAATCTGTTTTTTAATGAGTTTATAAGATTTGAGTGTGTAAAAAACACTCAAAGATGTGAAAGTCTTTGAGTGTTAGGGATTTTTAATATATTGGAATTTTCTGCTTATCTTTCGATAGATGTGTTATATTTACCTATATTTGCAGAATTTTGTTTTTGTTGTTCGTGTTTTTTTCTAATGCTGTTGTTAACATATGCTTTCCAACGTTCTAAAGTTACTTCTCCTGCTATTTTTTTGGTCGTGGCACCACCCGCTCCGGAATAAGAAACAGTTCCTTCAACTATGCCTCCTACAATTTCTCCGTTTTCCAATTTTGGAAAGCCAGATATATTAATTGTTTCTTTCCAACTCCCGCCTGTGGGGCCGCTAATTTTATATGGTTTATTGTAGTCTATGCCTTCAGTCGGTGGGGTATTATCTGTTTCTGTTAAATATTCATCCAAAAAGTAGTTTAGCGGATCTTCATTTTTGTATTTTTCTCTTTTTCGGTTGTCTAATATATTTTTCAGTCTTTCTGCCTCTTTGGATGCTTTTTCTTGTTCTGTTCTAATGCTGTTGTTAACATATGCTTTCCAACGTTCTAAAGTCACTTCTCCTTCTATTTTTTTGGTCGTGGTACCACCAGTTCCGGAATAAGAAACAGTTCCTTCAATTATACCCCCTACAATTTCTCCGTTTTCCAGCTTTGGAAAGCCAGATATATTAATCGTTTCTTTCCAGCTTCCGCCTGTGGGGCCGCTAATTTTATATGGTTTATTGTAGTCTATGCCTTCAGTCGGTGGGGTATTATCTGTTTCTGTTAAATAGTCGTTGAAAAAACGGTTTAGTTGTTGTTCTTTATTTTCAGTGTTCATTGAGGTAATCCTTTATGTTTAGGGGTTTGTTATATAATATCTTGGTTGTATCGTACCATAAAACAAAAGCAACATGCTAGAAGTGTATGTTTTAGATGTGTTAGAGTTGTCTGATAAATAATATGAAGGAGAAATTTAGGTCCCTTTCATATTGAATTATAAAGTTATTTACTATTGCCTTGGCGGGATTTTACTATAGCTGCGCTTTTTGCGTTTTTTTCTCGATTGTATTTTAAGACAAAATCCGTAACAGCTTTGTGGTCAGGGCACCCTCCCCAAAAAGCTGTTCCATTTTCGTCCCCAAGGCCGCTACCTCCAGTCCATCCACCAAAATTGTCATATATGGTTTCAGTCTGGGTCGGATCCCAAGAAGCTGGTTTTGTTCCAATTGCTTTGCCCCTCAGCATTTCACATAATTTACCGTCGCCAAAGTAATTGACTTCTCCATCTTCGGACAAAATTAATATGTTTTGAGGCTTTTGGGGGTCGAATAATCTATCGGTAACAGGGGCACATTTGTTATGGGACATTCTTACAATAGTTACACCGTTTTGAATTTTCTTATTTGCAAGGGCCCTTTCAGCTTCTTTTTCTTGCTCATCCGTGATTCCTTGGCATTTTCTATCTAGAAGACGAATTTCATCTATTTCTTTTTGAGAAGCACCCATTTGGAGCATAGCAGGAATGTATCCGCTATCATTTGCAGCAATTAATTGCATTTTTCTTGTAGGGGCAATATTTAACAGTTGGCAAACTTGTAGAATAGAGGCAGGCTTACTAGCATTTTCATTGTGATGGTCTATAATAATAGCATTGTCTGGAATTTTGGAATCTTGCGTTAACTCTATTAATACGGGTATTTTACCTGCCTCAGAAATTTCTTCAATTTTGTTTTCGTAGTTAGAAGTGCTAGCTCCCCATAATAATTTCCCGTCTGTAAAAGGAATGTGCTGTTCTGTTAAAATGGCTTTAATTGCTTCCATTTCTAAATCTTTTCCTCCTAGGAAAAAGTGCAATTTTTCTTTATTCATATTCTACCTCCTTACAAAAAATGTTCATATTATATTGTTAAAATATTATAGTATAATTAAAGGATTGTTAATATCGAATATGAAATATGTAAATGGTAAAGTATTTAAAAATCATAAAGCCAAGGATAACCTTGGCCTTATGTTAAGCAAAGTAATCAGTAACAAACTTAAGAATATCATTGTGATTGGGATATCCTCCCCAAAATGCTATTCCATTACAATCTCCTAGCCCAGAACCACCGTTCCATCCGTCAAATTTATCTTTTAGTATCTGACAGAGAATTCCGTTTCCGAAATAATTAACTTCTCCATCATTGGATAAAATTAAAAGATTTTGCGGTTTAGTCGGGTCGTAGAGGCGGTCTGTTAGACTCACCGGTTCTGGCAAAAGCCTCTTTTAGCTCCGGATATTCGGTGTTTTTACCTTTATAATCGCCAAACTTATAAAAAATATTATCATACAGGTAAGCCTCATCACAAATGGCATCCCAAGCCTTTTCCAAAGGCAGAAAATATTCTCCGTCTTTATAGTCATCAGGCAAAGCCAAATCTCCTTGGTCCATTACCTTTAAGTCTTCGTTGTTATGAAACGATATTTTGGCTCCCAAATCCTGCATCCCTTTGGCAAAAATCTGGGCTGTTTGCTTTATTCTTCTTACACTGGTGGTATAAACAATATGAGCCTTATTTTTTCCAGCTTTTTTCATTTCATCAAAAACAGATAAAACAGTATTGTTTAAATCATATTCTTGGCCGATAACCAAAGGCCCGTCCATACCATAGCTCTTTAAGGCATTCATGTCTCTTAAGTGGCGAATAACTGCAAAATTACCATAATAAAACATTCGTTTTCCCCTTGTATAGTGTCTAGTATAGCATATGACGAAGTTTTTATCAATGTAATTTTGTCAAAAATAATGAAACTATTTTTAGGATACCTTTGAACGTTATATTCCTGATGAACTCGAAAAAGTAAAGAAAATGGCAGAAGCTGAAGACCCATGGGAATTTTAGGAAGAAACAGATTTTAATGGATTTAAAAAAGAAACCCACCGGCCTAGCCGGTAGTTTTCTTGTTACAAAAAGCAGCCGATTAATCGGCTGCTTTGAAAAGATTTCTGCTTATTTTGAAAATTCGTGTGCACTAGCTACATATGTAGTACCATGGTTTGCTTGTTTGATGGCATCGTTTCTTTTTTGTGTTGAGTCCTGCCGGTTAGTTTCTACGGCGGTTGATAAATCCATGCCTTTATTTATGTTTTCGGCAATGTTGGTGAAGGAGTTTTTAAGAGCATCATTTAGATGATTGTTATTTTGTACTTCGTTAGTTATTTTTTCGAACCCATCAGATGTCTTTATAAATTCAGACATACGATTTATTCGCATTAAAGTATTTAGGACCTCATTGGCATCTTCTTTTTGTTGAGGAGGTACAATAAGGTCATTACCGTAGGTAACGCCTTCCCGATATTGACCTAAAACATCTGCAATTAATCGGCTTGCTTCGTAATCTTGTTTTAGCTCTTGAAGATTTTGACCTTTAATAGTGACCTCATCAAGGGTTTCGGTTAAATTTTTAGTATTGAAATTGTTTTCAGTGTTGGGGGATGGTGCGGCTTTCGCCCCAAAAACCGAAGAGGCTGCTATTGTAAGAACAAGAGCTGCTTTTTTGGTAACATGTTTAGCCCTGTTTTTAACTTGATTAATGCGATCTTGTACAGATGTCATGGCTTTTACTCCCTATCTGTTTTATCATCATTTATGTATAATTTAGCATATATTTGCTATTTTGTCAAATAATTTTGTCTAGCTGTGAGAAATGTAAAAAAATGCTGATTTATTTTTATTTTGTGCTAGTATTTTGGGGAATATAGAAAGGAGAATGTTTATGATTAAAAAATTTGTATGTGGTTTGATGGCCGCAATGATTGGCTTTTCGGCTGAAGCGGCAGAGAAGATAAAAGAATTGCCGAATCCAAACTTAGACGGCGGAATACCCTTGATGGAGGCAATCGCCAAACGGAAAACAATGCGGGAATTTAGTCCAAAACCGCTTGATGATCAAGACTTGAGCAATATTTTGTTTGTCGCTTGGGGAGTGTCGCATGATGACAAACGTACAATTCCTACGGCTCGAAATTTGCAAAATATGAATGTATATGCGGTGTTTGACGGTGGAATCTGGCTTTACGACGGAAAAGAAAATAATCTGGTAAAAGTAGGCGAAGCCAAAGAAGTTATGCCTTTTATCGCTAAACAGGATTTTGTTGAAGAAGCTCCGTTAACACTTATTTTTACGGCTAAACCGGATGATAAGGGGTATGCTCAGATGCATGCCGGATCGGCTTATCAGAATGTGGGGCTCTACTGTGCTTCTCGCGGTATGAGTAATGTGGTCAGAGGAATGATAGATTTTGATGAAATAGGTGAAGCCTTGAAGTTGCAAGATGAGAAAGTAATCATAACCCAAACTATCGGTTGGCCTTATATGTAGTTTTTGTTTTTGAGGATAAATATGAAAAATTTGCTGATATTGGGTGCGGCCAGAGGCGGAAAGACCACTTTGGCAAGGATGGTGAATCAGAAGTTCGGCCATGGTATCATCGCGGTCGATGCTTTTGTTTCTGCTTTACAAGAGACTTTTCCACAAGTTGGTATAACGCATCATTCTCATGATGCTAAAAAAGTTGCCCCGTTTGTTTTTGCGTATTTGAATGCTCTGGAATATAATCATCCTGAAGCAAACTTTGTGGTAGAAGGGTATCATATACCGTTAAGTCTTGCGGCAGAAAAAATAAATCGGGATTTATTTGAAGTCGTGGTATTGGGGTACCCAAAGCTTACGGCGGAAGAAGCTTTTGACAATGTGAGAAAATATGAGCAAAAGTTTGATTATACCAGGGCTATGAGTGATGAGGAAATCTTAAATATGGTGAAAAGACATATAGATCACTCAAAAGAATTTGCTTTGGAGTGCCAAAAATATAATTTTAGGTTTGTCGATACCTCATATAATCGCACTAAAGTGTTGGAAGATTTGTTAAGAGATTTGGAACAAAAAATCATATTTTAATTTGCTGATTTATTATTTTTTTATTTGATATAGGTTTTATTACTTTTATCAAAACCGGCTATCTACGGGTTGTTTATGGAGATATAAGATAGGCTTTTAACCTTATTTTCAACTTTTGAGGTTATGATTATTATAATTTAATCTGGAGAGGTTGAATATGAGAAAAGTTGGAATACTGGGACTTGTAATTGCTTTAACAATGGCTGCGGCTTGCCAATCGTTTAATCAAAACAAAGAAGAAAAATTTGTGAATCCGGTCTTTTATGAAAAAATGATTTCGGCTTCACATGAAAATTTTGAAGTGCAATTAACGCCAACCAGCATTTATATGTTTTCAAGTGAAAGTTTTAAATATAATTACACCTGCAAACTGATTAATAACCAAATGGATACGGTTAGTTTGGAATGTTTTAAATACAACTACAAAAATGAAAAAGAAGAAACGCAAGTTTTTACCTATACGCTCAAACCTTGCACCGAAGAAAATCTTTGCTTAGATGAAGGCGGATGGCTGGTTTATGAAAAGGTTAAACCTTATAAATATTTTGATAAAACGATTACTTATATCATCCCTTCAAAATCTGAAAATGCTCCCAAAGACAAATTTGTAAATCCGTTGTTTTATAAAAAATTATCTCCGATATCTCGAGGTTCAAGACCGACCTTTTTGACACCAACATCTCTTACTTATCTTGATTTGTACGATAAAGAAGTTGTGGAAAAATGTAAAATGCTTGAAAACACCCCCATGTTTGTAACACTTGAATGTTCTTATTATAGTGATTTTTTAAAAAGAATGAAAAATTATGTTGTTCGTTACGTATTAAAAGGATGTGATGAGAAAAAAGAATTTTGTTTTGATAGTAAATGGTTCGTATTAGAAAATGAAGCTGGTAGTGCTATCGGAACATTTGTTATTAAAGAAAAAGATATGGGGCAGTAAGAACTGCCCCCTTTATGGTTACCAAGATTTGATATTTCGGATTTGTTGTTCTGCCCAGTAATTTCGGTCTTCTCCGACATCTTTACGATGCACATTATAGATAATGCCGTCTTTACCAAACAAGTTTTTCTCCGCAATAGCTTTTCTGAGCTTAGGCCAATTTTCTTGAGATACATTGCCGGTATTAAATTTTATATCCAAGAGTACATTTTGTAACTCCGGTGGATAGTAAGCAAAATCAGGAAACTCCTTCTGAAGATATTTT
>CASEYY010000016.1 GCA_949292335.1 uncultured Pseudomonadota bacterium | reverse complement strand
TTTTTTTCAAAAAAAGCAAAACCGGCGATACCCGCGTCTCGCCTATTCCTTGTAGTCGAACCAACGCCCGTTGGTTCTCATCCAATAGTCAGAGACCCTATTACCTTTTTGCAAGTTTTGGTCGGGACTATTGGATTCGAACCAACGACATCTTGCTCCCAAAGCAAGCGCTCTACCAGGCTGAGCTAAGTCCCGTAAAAACATCTAATCTTCTAAACCAATATTTTTCTTAAAGCAAGCTTTTTTATTTGTCTTTTGAAAATTTAGCTTCGATTTTTGCCATTACTGATGGCTCTGCCGCAATTTTTATCACTAAAATTTCACCTTTAAGTCTTTTTTCCAATACTTCTGCATTGTTATATAACCAAGCAATCATTCTGCCGTCTGATACCGGCACTTTTATTGTTGTCGTTATAAAACCGGAAGCCGATTTTCTATCAATCATGTTCTCTAAATCGGGCAATCCCTCACCGGTTATCGCAGAAATCATGATTTGATTGTTTTTTATCTTTTTTGCCATATCTGCTTTCTTATCATCAGGCAATAAATCTACCTTATTGAGCACCTCTATATATTTGCCTGAATTTTCAATATCTTCAAATCCCAAATTTTCCAAAACCTTTAACACATCTCCGCACTGTTCTTTTGTATTTTCGGCAGCTATATCTCGTACATGAATGATTAAATCAGCCGCCAGCACTTCTTCTAATGTCGCTCTGAAGGCCATAATCAATTCATGTGGCAAATCCGAAATAAACCCAACCGTGTCAGACAAAATAACCTCTCGCCCCGAAGGCAAAACTATTTTTCTCATTGTCGGATCAAGCGTTGCAAAAAGCAAATCTTTGGCAAATACATTACTGTCAGATAATTTGTTAAAAAGTGTAGATTTTCCGGCATTTGTATAACCGACCAAAGCTACTATCGGATAAGGCACTCTCTTTCTGGCATTACGGTGCAATAATCTTGTTTTTTTGACTTTTTCCAAATCTTGCTTAATTCGGATAATTTTATCATCAATAATACGACGATCCAACTCAATTTGAGTTTCTCCCGGTCCTCCCAAAAAACCGGCCCCGCCGCGTTGTCTTTCCAAATGGGTCCAACTTCTGACCAATCGGCTTCTCTGATAAGTCAAATGAGCAAGCTCCACTTGAAGCTTGCCTTCTTTGGTTTGAGCCCTTTCCCCGAAAATTTCAAGTATCAAGGCAGTTCTGTCAATGACCTTAATTTTGAGTCTTTTTTCTAAATTTCTTTGCTGTATAGGAGAAAGTGTAGTATCTAATATCAATAACCCAATACTTGCTTCACTCACAAGTTCGGCAATACGATCCATAACGCCCTGCCCGACAAAAGTTGCCGGTTTTATAGTCTTAAGCCTGACAATATCTTGGTATACGACATCTAAACCGACGGCAACAGCCAAACCGACGGCTTCTTGCAACCGGTTTTCCGGTGACAAAGACAACCTCACCCCGTCAACATCGGGAAAAATGACGGCAGCTTTTATATTTTCCCTACTTGGCACTCTGCAAAGAACCTAAAGATCGACCGGATCGCTGGGCATAATTGTCGATATGGCATGTTTATATACCAGTTGAGTATGCCCGTCACGACGCAACAACAAAGAAGCATCGTCAAACCAGGTTATAATTCCCTGCAATTTAACCCCGTTTACCAAGAATACGGTTACCGATACTTCCTCGACTTTGAGTTTGTTCAAAAATTTTGTTTCGATTTCTTGATTGGTACTCATAGGTTTAATCCTTTTTTATTTATTATTTATCTGAACACTTGTTTATTTAATATTATTTTTATATCACTGTCAAAGTTTTTTACGAAAAAATTTGTTCTGACTGTTTTACGGCCGTTGAATCCACATATACCAGTATCAAATCCCCGTCTTCTAATTTTGTGGTTTGATCGGGATAAATTAGATTGCCGTCACGCAGTATGGCAAAGACTCTACAGTTTTTAGCCAAATTAAGCTCACCTATCTTTTTGTAGCAACAAAGCATTCTCTCATTAAGGCGAATTTCCCAAATTTCACCCTGTTCTCTGGATACGGAATAGGCCTTTTTAAGCTTTGCGGTTCTGATTTCTTTTAATATTTTTGATATGGTAACGGCACTTCTGTCGACCAATATATTATCGGTAATACTGAACATCAAATTATTATAAGAAGGAGTATTAATAACGGAAATTGTGGTTGTGACACCGTTTTTTGATGCCAAAAGCGAAGCCAACAAATTATCTTTATCATCATCGGTTAAAGCAATAACGGCATCGGCTCGATTTATTTCGGCTTCTTTCAAAATCACATCACTCATCATTTCGCCGTTGATAACCACCACATGATTTAGAATTTTGGCTAATTTTCTTGCTTTTTCAATATCTTCTTCTATCAGACGGCACGAAGTTATAGTATCATCATGTTCAATTTTACCGCCTATATACTCGGCGATTTCGTTACCTCCGAAAACAACCAGCCGCTCGTTTGTTGGTTTTTCCAAACCGAAAGCACTTATGGTACTGTAAATATCCGAAGTTTTAAGTAATATATTCACTTCATCATTAAGTTGTAAGGTCTCGTACATATCGGGCAAAAAGCTTTGATTGTTTCTTACAATATTAACAAAGCCCGGATTAATTCCTTCTTGCCTGGTAACCTGCATCAGCTCAACATTTAAGAACGGACAATTTTCTTTAATATTAACGGTTAAAATGCAATAGTCTTCGTTTAAGACCGAAATAATACCGGAACATCCCGGATATTTCAATATTTTCAATATATTATCGGCAATATCAATATCGGGCGATATCAACAAATCGACCGGCAAATGATTATCATTGTAGAGCATGGCCCAAAGAGGATCTAAAAATGTTTTGCTGTTAATTGAGGCAATTTTTTTAGGTATCGTAAAAAGAGTATAGGCCAGTTGACAAACTATCATATTCACTTCATCGGTATCGGTAACGGCAAAGATCATATCACAATCCTTAGCCCCTGCTCTTTCCAAAACATCGGGATGCGATGGTTTTCCGACAATCGGCAACACATCAAATTCTTTAGAAATTTCATCCAAATTTCGTTGATTATCATCAATTACGACAATGTCATTGTTTCCCTTTACCAAGTAACTAACTACGCTTTTGCCGAGATTTCCGGCCCCGCAAACAATTATTTTCATCTGTCGGCCTCCTCACTGTTACCAAAATTATCAGCCACAAAAAAATTTTCGATTTCGGCCATAGCCTCATCAAAATTTCCAATTTTCATATAAGTTTCTCTGAATTTTTTAGCATCACGCATGGTTTTAGAATACCAACACACATATTTTCTGGATAAAGCTAAAGCCAATTTTTCGCCGTAATAATTTGCCAATTCATTGATATGATTAAGCAAAGTACTTTTTATTAAGTCTACATCAACAATAAAAGTATTTTGCTGATTATTCAAGTAATGATGCACCTGTGCAATGAGCCATGGTCTGCCGAGTGCCGCTCTTCCGATCATCACTCCGTCTGCACCGGTATAAGTGAGCATTTCCTTGGCTTTCTGCGGCGTATCGACATCACCGTTTCCTATTACGGGGATTTTCACGGCTTGTTTAACTTGGGCAATAATATCCCAGTCAGCCGTGCCGGAATAAAAATCAGAACGGGTTCTACCGTGAACCGTAATATAATCAGCCCCGCAATCCTCGCACATTTTTGCAAAATCTACGGCATTCACACTGTTGTGATCCCAACCCTTGCGAAATTTTACACTTACCGGTAATTTGGTAGTTTTTTTAACGGTTTTTATTATTTTTGAAGCCAAATCCACATCCTTCATAAGGTATGATCCGGATTTGTTAGCCACAATTTTTTTTACCGGACATCCCATATTTATATCAATGGAATGAGCTCCGAGTTCTTCAATCAATTCGACGGCAGGTACAAATATTTGAGGATCGCTGCCCACCAGTTGCACGACAACCGGATAATTTTCATCTCTGACATCTGCAATTCGGTATGTTTTCGGGTTTTTTCGTGATAAGGCATTAATGGCAACCATTTCCGAAACTATATTTCCCTTTCCGAACGAACTGACCAATTTTCGCATTGGCTTATCGGTAATACCGGCCATCGGAGCCAAAAACACATTACTGTCAAAGCCTTTAATCATTACATTATACTCTGAAATCAAACTTTTTGTTATTGTCAAAAACCAGTCCTTCGACTACCGGCGATTTTTCTTTTGTTGCCGCAACTGACTGATATGTTTCGGTAGCATATCCGCAATCAGGATTATCCATTTTTACGATGCCAAGAGTTTGGGATCTAAGCGGATTATATGGTTTATTTTCCACACCGGAATGATAATTTTGTTGCGGTTGCGTCTCAAAACTTGTTTGATTTTGCATTCTTTTGATTTTACCGGCAATATCTGCGACCTGCCGTTGTAAAGAAGCAACATAATTATCTATCTTTGAATAAGCCAATTTTCAACAACTTCCCATATTAATTTAGTTTATTAAGAGCTTTTGCCAGCACATAGTACAACTTTCCCAGATCTGCACCGGAAATGACCGCCATCAAAGCTGCCGAATATTCGTGATTCTTTGACTTTTCGACCAATCCTTCGAATTCGCTCAGATACAATCCGACCAAACGACGCAATTCGGCATTTTTTTCTAATTCTTTGCGTAAGGCTGTCACTTGAGTATTAGTCATATTTTTAGCAATAGTTCTGACAAATATTTGGGTATCACCGTTATAAAACTTTTTCCATAAATCTTCTTCATCTTTGGGATTAAGCAAGCGATTAATATCGACCGATATACTTTCCAGAGCAGATATTATTTTTCCGGCATCTTTCAAGAAAGTATCGACATCAATATCTTTGTAGGTATTTGATAGTGCTCTCATTGCTTTTTCGGCCTTACCTGAGCATTCGCTTAAGATTTGGGTTTGAGTATTAACGGTATCATTAAACCGGATACTGCCTTTAACAATTTCTTCGCCCTGTTTTTCAAAAATTTTGCCGGCATTTACCATATTTTCAATACTATCATTA
Source organism: uncultured Pseudomonadota bacterium (assembly GCA_949292335.1). Classification (GTDB taxonomy): domain Bacteria; phylum Pseudomonadota; class Alphaproteobacteria; order RF32; family CAG-239; genus CAZU01. Next base: position 77,088 of record CASEYY010000016.1, on the reverse strand, counting down.
ACTTTAGCGGCCGTTTCGTCGGCAATAGCCGTTAAGGCACCAGACTGTTTAATAAAGACCTCTCCGGAAGACAGAATGGTATTAGAAATTCTTTCGGCGTTGGAGGCTATTTCATTTATTGCCGCCCGCATTTTATCACCTGATTTTTCCAGATGTGTAGCACTAAGCTTAGCCGCATCGTCCATTTCAAGGCTGAGTTTTTTAAGATCCTGCCCTAATCCGTTAACCTTGTCGTAAGCTTCGTTGGCTTTGTTAGATAACTGATTGGCAATATCACTCAAAACATTGTTGAAGCAATCGACCAACTTTTTGGCATCATTTGATATTTTAAGCATTTTATCACTTTGAGCCGAAATAAGATTGTTTACTTCGACCACTCCGGTAGATGTTTCTGCGGTTATTGTGTTAAAACCGGCAACATATTTTTCATATTCGTTAAACACGCTACCGATATTTTCCACCGAGTGATAAATTGTCGTATCCAGTTCCTCGCTGCATTGATTTAGTCTTAGGCTTATCTGGTCAACATTTTTCACCGAATCTTTTGAAGCCTTATTAATGGCGTCACAAGCTTTTAATAACCTATCGCCCAATACTTCAAACTCATACGAGAGTTTATTTGTAGTTTCAAAAATCTCACCGGTATTACCATTAAATACGGCATTGATTTCTTGCAATTTTGCAGTGGCTTCAACCGTTGCATCGGTGAGATACTTATATTGTTGAGCCAATGATGCTTCTCCGAGTCTGGCCTGTGTAGCCAAAGTATTAACCACCTCGGTAATAGTATTTTTCTGCATTTCCAACATATCGGCAATATTTTTGTTTTGCGACGATAACTTAACGCCTGCATTTTCGGCATATTTAATCTGACTTTCCAGATTATGCTGCAAGGTTTCACCTTCTTGGAGAACTTTTTCGTGAATGGTTTTCAACTGAGCCGAATTAACACTAAGATCTTTTAGTGTATTGGTTGTGGTTGCTTTTATGCCGTCTACCGTATCACCGAATTTTTCCAATCCGTTTTCGATAAGTTCATTTGCATTTTTCATTTTATCCAATGCAAAATCGACTGTTTTTTCAATCAAAGAGTGCTTTTCGGTCAGAGATTTTTCGATTTCGGTTAATTTTTCCACTGATTTTTGGGAATTTTCTGCTATCGTATCAGCTCTTCTTCCGGTATCATCTTCTAAGATTACCAACTTGGCAAACAATTTATCGGCTCCGTCTTCAACACTTGACATTTGTTTTTTCAAGACATCGGCCATTTTATCGGTGTTTTCTTGTACTTTGACACAATACGCATAGAAATCCCCTTCCTGTTGTTTCAACAACATTGTCAGTGCGGCCATTTTATCATCCAAACCGATTATGGTATTTTGGATTAAAGACGCGGCATTTTGCGATATATTGTTAATACTATCGCTTTTGGTCTCAAACTCTGATATTGATTTAGACAACATAGCTTCGGTTTCGTTAGAGGCATCTGATAGTTTTGTCGTATGGGAATCCAAAGTTTTTCCGATTTCTTCCGATTTTTCGGCAATGGTTTTCGCCAGAGTTTCCATATTTTGAGATTGTTTAAGCAGAGTATTCTCAAATTGTGTAACCTTTGCCATAGTTCGATTTGCCGAAGTATCAAACATATTTGCCTGCTCAGACAGATTATCATTTATAGCTTTACTCTTATTAATGGCGTCATTACACTGGGTTAACATTTTAGCAATATTAGACTTAACATTATCGAGCAATTTGGCGGCATCTTTTTCCAATTCATCGGATGCTGAGGTTAAGTCGTTTATTTGTCGTTTAAGTTCATTTTTAATACCTTCGACCCGAGCAGCTGTATCGGTAATGAGCTTTTGCTGTTGAGACAAAGAAGCCTCACTGACTTGACTTTGCATCACCACCACTGACGAAGCCTCATTAAGGTTATTGGTATTTTTCTGCATAACTTCTGATATTTTATTTATATTTTCCACCGATTGGGCTGTCTGTACGATTAGATTTTCGGTTGCCGAATTAATTTCCTTATCGGCGTTTTGCAACTGTTTCAAACCATCGGCCGTGACTTTTTGCAAATATTCGTACCGTTTATTCAATACCTCGGTCAAATCCAAAACTTTATCGGCACTATCAGCGGAAATTCTTTCGAAGTCGGAAGTTTTTTCTTGTAAAGTACTAGTGTATGATAAGATGTCGTTATTTGCAGCCAAAACCTTTTCATCCAAATTAGCCAAATTTGCATTTAGGGCGTCATCGACTTGTTTCATGGCCGTTATTGCTTTTTCCGAAATGCCGCCGAGATTAGCTACTCTAACAGCAATAGCTTCTTCTAAGTTAGCACTTCTGACCATAAGTTTATCGAGTTCTTGAGCCATTAATTCGCCGTGAGCGGCAAATTTCTTATTGATATTTTCGGCTTTATCATCCAAAGACTTAATAAAAGCCGCGATATCACGGTTATTTTTGACCAAGGCTTCATCCATTCTGCCGATCTGAACACCGACGGCATCACCTATTCCATCCATTCCGTTTTTAATGGAATTATTGATGATTCCGATATTAGCCAAAGCGGCTTTTGCAAGATCATCTGTTTTTTCTTTAGCGGTTTTCTCAGCTTCAATAAGTATTTGATTAAGCTTTTGCCCGTGTTTTTGAATAATTTCATCAAATTCGTTTATTTCTGAAGTCAAAGTTGATTTCATTTCATCGCTGTTAGATTTTGTTTTATCAGCCACTTGTTTCAAGGCACCGATTTGAGCCTCAAGTAAATTTCGCATAGCAGTCATTGAGGCATTTGTTTTTTCAACGAATACTTGCAAACTTTCATTAGCTTTTACAATATCTTCGGCCGAGTTATCGGTAACATTTCTCAAGGATTCGGAAGTTTCTTTAATTTCATTAAGGCAAGGAACAATCTTGGCAAACATCCGTCCCAAGACTTCTTCTATATCATTTCCTCCATTAATGAATTCACGATTTATCTGTGCCAAATTTTGGGTTGATGTCTGAGCTCGGCTTAAAATATTTTCAAAGTTCGCGGTTAAGAATTTGACGCCATCACTAAGTTCAACGATTGTTTTTGAGGAATAATTATCCAACTTGGCGACAAGTTTGGCAAAATCGTCAACATTTTCTTTAATGGCATCTTTAATCTGGGAAGTTTGTTCATGAGCCAACTTTGAAACTTGTTGCAGTTCTACCACTTGAGAACGAATAGCATCAGCCATAGCCTTAGCGGTTTGGGGAGCACCGTCTTCAGGATAAACTAATTGGTTCATATAAGCACGCAAGAACTTAGCTTCTTTATTAAAGGCCGAACCTCGATCAATATAAGCCATCACCACCCATATTATGGCCAAAGGCAGTGTTACACCGGCTAAAAAGCCTCCGAATTCATCCGGCATCATCAAAAACAGATTTGACCAACCAAAAAACTGGGTGACATAGATTAGTACGACGGCAAACCAAATAACACTGATTGCGATCATTAACTTATGCAAATTGTGATTAAGCCAAGATTCTTTTTCTTCGATTTCAAAAGAAGTTGTATTTTCTTTCATAAACTGCGGCAAAGCTGCAGCCTTGTCAGTAGTCTTGTCCGACATTAGTTTTTCCCCATAAAAAATTCCCCGAGAAACACATTCTCGGGGGCATTATAAAAAAATTTTTTAAAATTGGAAACACAATCATCTGCTTATGGTTTTTTATCCACAGGGATTTCAATTTCCATCCATTTTTTTATTTAGAATATATAGCAGTTTTTGTAAAGCTTGAGCCTGCATTTGTGCCTCTGGCATATCTGCCGGCACGATAACCACAGCCTCGATTTTGGTTTGCGGTTCAATCGCCGTAACCTTCATTGAAGCACCATAACGCACATATTCAAACAGGACACCTTCCATTGCTATTTCAAAAACTTGTTATCTTTAGAAAAACCAAATGGAGCGAGCTTTCCGACTTGAGCTCTGTGTCCGAGCCAAGTCAGCAAATCCTTTTCGACACTAATGCCGCCGGCACGATTATAACTAAAACCGTCTTCTTGATTAAAGATTTGGATATCGCTCAAGCCGCCATCTTTGTATTTTTGCAGGCAAACACCGCGTCCGCGAGCAATAGTCGGAATTTCTTCCATTTTGAATACCAATATTTTCCGATTATCACCAATCATAGCCACCATATCACCGACAACTTTTTTGCAGAACATTGTCTTTTCACCTTCGGCAACATTCATAATCTTGCGTCCTTGGCGAGTTTGTGCAACAAGATGATTTTCATCAACAATAAAACCATACCCTTTGTCAGACGCGATAAGATACGAAGCTTTCGGCTCAAATACAAACATCTCGGTAATATTATCATTATTACCCAAATCTACCATTAATCTCAAAGGTTGCCCGAAACCGCGTCCGGAAGGAATATCACAAGCATTGATATTAAAGAACTTACCCACTGTATCAAACAAAATTATCTTGTCGGTAGTCTGAGCATGGATAGCCTTGAGCAAGCAATCATCATCTTTGAACTTGAATTCTTCACTCAAGGCAATATGCCCTTTCATGGCTCTGATCCATCCCTTTTCCGACAATATTACGGTGATGGGCTCTTTCTCAACCAAAGCTTCGATTGAAATATCAATATTTTCGACATCAACTTCAGCAAATTCGGTTCTGCGACGTCCCAGAGCCGTCTTCTTACCAAATTTTTCTCTGATTGCTTTTATTTCTTCGGCCACTTTTTGCCAACGCAAATTTTCATCGCTCAACAAAGCATCCAGCTCTTGTTTTTCTGCCGTTAAGTCGTCAAACTCTTTTCTGATGTCGGCTTCCTCAAGCTTACGCAAGTTTCTGAGTTTCATATTAAGAATTGATTCTGCCTGCACATCGGAAAGCTTGAATTTTTCCATCAGTTTAGGCTTAGGCTCATCTTCGTTACGAATGATATGAATAACCTCATCCAAATTAAGATAAGCAATCAAATATCCCGAAAGAATTTCCAAACGATTGATAATCTTTTGCAAACGATGTTTGGTACGTCTTTCCAAAACCACCAAGCGATGATTTAAGAATTCTCTTAATACTTCGGCAATACTCATTACTCTGGGAACGCCGTCGGAATCAAGCACATTCATATTCATGTTAAACTTGGCTTCCAGTTCGGTCTGCTTAAACAAGAGCTCCATCAACATATTAGCATCGACATTGCGATTTTTGGGCTCCAAAACGATTCTGACATCTTGAGCCGATTCATCTCTGATGTCATTGAGCAGCGGGAGTTTCTTTTCTTGCAACAAAATGGCTATTTTTTCAATCAGCTTTGACTTTATGACCTGATACGGAATTTCGGTAACCACAATTTGGTACTGTCCCATTCCCAAATCTTCTTTTTGCCACTTTGCTCTGATTCTAAAGTTTCCTTTTCCGGTAGTATAAGCATCAAGAATGGTTGCAAATTTATCAACGATGATGCCTCCGGTCGGAAAATCCGGTCCTTTTATTTTGCGAACCAAGCTCTCGATTGAGCAGTCAGGCTTCTCAATCATCAGCAATAATGCGTCACAAACTTCGGCCAGATTATGCGGAGGAATATTGGTAGCCATACCGACGGCAATACCGCTCGAACCGTTACAAAGCAAATTAGGAACGGCACCGGGCATAACGACAGGCTCTTGCTCTTCGCCGTCATAAGTATCCATAAAATCAACGGCATCTTCATTAAGACCTTCCATCAAGGCAATGGCAAATTCGGTAAGTCTTGCTTCGGTATAACGCATTGCCGCCGGACTGTCCCCGTCGATATTACCAAAGTTGCCCTGCCCGTCGACTAAAGGATATCTGACCGAAAAGTCTTGAGCCAAACGACACATGGCACCATATACGGCACTATCACCGTGCGGGTGATATTTACCGATAACATCACCGACCACTCTGGCACACTTTTTAAAACCTGATTTTGGATCAAGGTGTAACTGACGCATAGCATACAAAAGACGACGATGCACTGGCTTCAAGCCGTCACGCACATCAGGCAATGAACGAGCTACAATGGTAGACATCGCATAAGAAAGGTAGCGATTACTAAGTTCTTCGGCCAAGGATACGGTTTTTATTTTTTCTTCAATTTCCGGCATTGTTAATCCTATAATTTTTCTACAATTTCTGCCAAATTATCACGGCATTCCGGAAATTTCAAGTTATGAATTGCAAAAAAGTTTTTATTGAGGAAAAACTCTGTCAACCTTAATAAATCAGCCATTTCCGACGGTGTCGGACTAAAATTTTGTTCCACGATGAAATGCGGATATTTAAACAATCTATCTCTATATGGCAGTCCTGCTTCATAGCACACGGCTTTACCGGTTTTCGGCGAAACAAACTCTAGATTTTCGGTTGTTCCGGTGGCGGCACATTCCGACAAATCTAGCCCCACCCCAAGGAATTCCAGAAGGCTATATTCAAAGAAACAATAATGAGTTATCCAGTTATCTTCAAGTATTAAATTAACAAAACTCTCAACCCAATAATAAAACCTGTCCAGAGGTTGCAACTCCGGCAAACAAATATCCGACAACGCACAAAAACAAGATAAAGACCTTAGTTTATCGGCACTTGTGATAAAATTAACCGCATAAGGTTTAATTAGCTCAACTTTGAGCAACAACATATTGTCATCAACTCTGGACCAAGCATCGATTTTTACCAGATTCCCCGGTTGAAACACCGCCATATTTTTTTTAGTCATGGCGTTTTTAACATAACCGCACACTTTACCGTAATTTTTGCACAAAACGGTGATGATTAAAGATTTTTCACCGTGCTTGCGACACTTTATGATATATCCTTCGTCGACGAACTGCATTTTTTAATAAAAATCGCTTACCTTAGTTTTGGTCAAGGCATCATATTCTTTTAGATATGCCAGCATTGGTTTCATATCTTTCAATGCAATGGTGTTAGGACCGTCGGACAATGCTTTGTCCGGATTTTCGTGAGTTTCGATAAACAATCCCCCCACTCCTACGGCGATGGCCGCTCTGGCCAATACCGGAGCAAACTCTCTCTGTCCGCCGGTGGAAGATCCTTTACCTCCCGGTTGTTGTACCGAGTGTGTAGCATCAAATATCACCGGAAATCCGGTATCTTTAGCCATCTGCGGAAATCCTCGCATATCCACCACCAAGGTATTATATCCGAATGATGTTCCGCGTTCGGTAATACATACTCGATTATTTCCGGAATCGGTAACTTTTTGTATCAAATTTTTTACATCCCACGGAGCTAAAAACTGACCTTTTTTTATATTAACTACTTTTTGGGTTTTTGCTGCGGCCACCACCAAATCAGTTTGACGGCACAAGAAAGCCGGTATTTGGAGCATATCCACATGCTCCGCCACTTTTTCACACTGCCAGGTTTCGTGCACATCGGTAACAATCGGAATATTGTTATAGATTTTTTTGATTTCATCAAAAGTTTCCATTCCTTTGTCCAAACCCACACCCCTTGCTCCGTTGATGGAAGTCCGGTTCGCCTTGTCAAAAGAAGCCTTAAAAATGTAGTTTATCTCCAATTCTTTGGTGATTTCGCACATAGCACCGCATATATCGATAGCGTGTTGCTTGCTTTCGATTTGGCAAGGTCCGCACAACAAAGAAAACGGTAACCGATTTCCGATTTCGAAATTGCCGATTTTAACAGTTTTTTGCTCCATATTTTTTACCTCTTCACAAAAAAATATATCCATGAGGCGAGTTTACCTCACGGACATATTTTTGCAAGTACATTATTCAATTTATCAAAGGCTGATAAACTCTTTTACTCTTTGAGCAAATTGGCTCAACACATCAGATTTCGGCGTATATTTTTCTTCGAATACATCTGCGGTTTTCCAGCCCAAATCGTCCATAACTTGTTTAATTTCTTTAACCACTCCCGGACGCCATCCGTAAGAACCAAAAGCCAAACCTTTCTTACCCTTAGGAGCCAGTCCTTTCATATAAGTAACAAAGGCGGCAACTCGCGGGAACATCTGGTTATTAAGGGTCGGATTACCGATTAATACATATTCGGCATCCAACACATCGGTAATAACATCGGAAATGTGGCTAATACCCAAATTATATTTTACCACATTGATACCGGCATCTTGGAATTCTGCCATAGCGGTTTCTGCCAATTTTGCGGTAGCGCCCCACATCGTATCATAAACAATAACGGCCTTATGAGTTGTCTCACTCTTAGCCCAAGAAGCATATGCTCCAAGTATCTGATTAACTTCTTCTTTTCCGGACCAAATCAAACCGTGAGACGGTGCAATCATATCAATATCAAGCTTCATTTCACCGGCCGCTGACAAAGCTTTTTCGGCTTGTTGTCCGTAGGGCAGCAAAATATTGGCGTAATAACTTTTTGCCGCTTTCATAACCAAATCATTCGGATAATCTTTGACCAACAAGGCTTCACAGCACAAATGTTGACCAAACCCGTCGTTAGGCAACAACAATTTATCTTCGGCCACATAAGTCATCATTGAATCCGGCCAGTGCAACATCGGAGTTGTCAAAAAGCTCAAATTGCGTTTCCCGATATTTAGGCTGTCGCCGGTTTTAACAATGTGATATTGCCAACCCGTTGTATCAAAATGAGCCTCCAAAGCCATTTTACCGGCCGAGTTGGTAACAATAACGGCTTGCGGAGCAAGTTTCATAATCTCAGGAATACTGCCTGAGTGATCTTGTTCAACGTGGTTTACCACTACATAAGATATTTTTGAAAAATCGACCATAGACTTTACTCTGGCAATTTGCTCATGCGTTAAATAAGCTTTGACTCCGTCGACCAAAGTAATCTTATCATCCATAATTAAATAGCTGTTATAAGTTGAACCGTCCGGAGTGTTATAACCATGGAATTCTCTCAAATTCCAGTCTTTAACCCCGACCCAATATACATCTTTTTTTATTTCTACGGCATTCATCTGTGTTCTCCTCAAAAATTAAGTCATTGCTGATAAGATAATCTTTTTATTTTGATTGACAAGATAAAATATTTTTTCTAAAACTAATAATCATTATCATTTTTATACACAGGAAATGAAGATGAAATTTTCCAAACAACGTTCTTTAATACTGGAGGTCTTGCAAAACAATCCCTGCCATCCAACGGCAGAGCAAGTTTTTGCCATGGTAAAAGAGCAGCTGCCCGACATAAGCCTTGCGACCGTATATCGCAATCTCAATCAGTTAGCGGAAAATGGAATAATAAAAAAACTTGATTATATAGATAATGTGTTGCATTTTGATTATTGCACCGAAAAGCATTATCATTTTGTCTGCTCAAAATGCTTAAAAATTTTCGATATTGAGACCAATATCATACCGGAAATAAAGCAAAGCATTCTAAAGCAACAAGGTTTGACGGTTGAGGACATGGAAATATCATTTTCCGGACTTTGCCCCGACTGTCTAAAAAACTCAAACAACTAACATTAAAGGAGAAAACTTATGGAACTCAAAGGTTCAAAGACCGAAAAAAACTTGATGGAAGCCTTTGCCGGCGAATCACAAGCCCGCAACAAATACACTTACTATGCTTCCAAAGCCAAAAAAGAAGGCTACAACATAATAGCCGATAAATTTGAGCAAACCGCCAACAACGAAAAAGAACACGCCAAAATTTGGTTCAAATTGTTGCACGGCGGTGAAGTTCCCACAACCTTGACCAACTTAAAAGATGCTGCTGCCGGAGAAAACTACGAATGGACCGATATGTACGCTCGTATGGCCAGAGAAGCCAAAGAAGAAGGTTTTGACAAGATTGCATTTTTGTTTGAGCAAGTAGCCAAAATCGAAAAAGGCCACGAAGAAAGATATCAAGCATTATTAAAATCTTTGGAAGAAGGCAAAATCTTTGAACGTCCGACCAAAGTTATTTGGGAATGTGCCAACTGCGGACATCGTGTAGAATCCCCGTCTGCACCGGCCAAATGCCCGGTTTGCGATCACCCGCAAGCTTACTTCTTTGAATTACAAGAACAATTCTAATTGTTTGTAATCAAAGCTCAAAATAAACCCCCGTCCTTAATTTAGAACGGGGGTTTATAATAAAGCATCAAAGCTGTTATTCGGCAGCCTCAAGCAATTTCAAATCGCCGGCAACAGTTTTTTCTCTTTCTGTTTTCAGCTCATAACTTACTTTTGCACCTTCATGCAAAGTAAACATTCCCGCGGCCTTAACGGCGGTAATATGAACAAATACATCATTTCCGCCTTCATCGGGAGTAATAAAACCATAGCCTTTTTTCTTATTAAACCATTTAACAGTTCCTGTTGCCATATCAAAAATCCTTCAAAAAACAGGTTAAAAACCGAGACAAAATGTCTCATGACTTATCCGTCATATCTAAGACTCTAATACAGTATTTTGGGCTTGGCAAGACAATTTTATAAAAACATTCGCCTAAATTCACATTTATTTCTCATAAAAATTTACAATAAATAAAAAGGCTTCACAAAATAAAAACTTGTGTTATACTCCGCCCGCGAGCCCGCACCGATGGGGGTGTGAGTATTTCATTACGTTATGAAAAGGAATAAACATTATGAGTTTAAAAAAATTAAGAAAAGACAACTATCCCGAATGGTATCAATATGTAGTTTCCGAAGCCGACATGGCCGAAAACTCATCTTCTCCGGGATGTATGGTAATCAAACCATGGGGATATGGCATTTGGGAAAGAATTCGCGATGTATTTGACGAAAAAATCAAATCGACCGACCACGAAAATTGCTATTTTCCGATGTTTATTCCGCTTTCATTTTTCCAAAAAGAAGCCGAACATGTCGACGGTTTTGCCAAAGAAATGGCCGTTGTAACGCACTCGCGTCTGGCCATGGAAGACGGTAAATTGGTCCCCTCTTCCAAATTGGAAGAACCTTTGATTGTTCGTCCTACTTCCGAAGCCATTATTGCCGATTCTTTTTCCAAATGGGTAAAATCCTATCGCGATTTGCCGGTTTTAATTAATCAGTGGGCCAATGTAGTGCGTTGGGAAATGAGACCTCGCCTATTTTTAAGAACCAGAGAATTTTTGTGGCAAGAAGGACATACTGCTCACTCAACAGCTAAAGAAGCCGAAGAAGAAACTTTAACCATGCTCGATGCCTACAAAGAGTTGTGCGAACAAACTTTGGCTATGCCCGTATTAACCGGCCGCAAACCTGAGCATGAAAAATTCCCCGGAGCAGTTGATACCTATTGTGTTGAGGCTATGATGCAAGACGGTAAAGCCCTGCAAGCCGGAACCTCACATTTCTTAGGCCAAAATTTTGCCAAGTCGGCCAATATTTCTTTTGTAAATAAAGAAAACAAGCAAGAATACGCCTATACGACCTCTTGGGGTGTTTCCACCCGCTTAATCGGAGGTGTCATTATGACCCATGCCGATGATGAAGGTATGGTAACTCCTCCCAAAATAGCACCTTACCAAATTGTAATTGTTCCGGTAATCAAAAACCCCGATGACAGCGACTTGGTAATGAGCTACATCAAAGAATTACAAGCTGATTTAGCCAAACAAACACCTTTTGGTGAAAAAATCAGAATAAAATTAGACAAGAGAGACAAATCTTCAATCGACAAATTCTGGGAATGGACCAGAAAAGGTGCTCCGATTATCTTGGAGATTGGTAAACGCGATGTTGAAGGCAACAACTTGATGTTGCGTCAAAGAATTTATATCAACACTCCCGAAGGCAAACAGGTTGTGTCTAAAGACGAGTTTATTGCCAAAGCTGCTCAATACTTAGAAAACATTCAACACGAAATGTTCACCAGAGCTCAAAAAAGGTTGATGAGCAATATCCGCGAAGACATTACCGATAAAGAAGCCTTTGCCGAATATTTTGCCAATGCCAACGAATGGATTGAAGACGACTCTCAAGGCAAGGTTGCATTTGTTCGCGGTAAATGGTGCGGAGATCCCAAAACGGAAGAAATCTTAAAGCAAATGAAGATTACCATCCGTTGCATTCCCTTCAACCAATCCGGCACTACCGGAGAATGTCTTTTGACCGGTAAACCGGCAACCATGGATGTTATCTACGCCAGAAGTTACTAGGTTTATAACCGACAAAAAACTCCTCGTTTTTCCACGAGGAGTTTTTTGATTCTCAAGAGGCTTACTTCATATCCTTTTGATTAACACCTTGAGCAACATAGGTTTCAACCTGACGAGCCGCTTTTTTAGCCAAGGCAATGCAACCGGGGCCTGCAATACATCCGCCCTCGCAACACATAACTTCAATCATGTTGTTTTCCGAACCTTTGGTTGCATATTTTTTGAGCAATTTAATATTTTCTTTGCTCAAACCGTCAATCCTTTCCGGACGGAATTCAACTTCACCTTCGACCAAATTTCCAACCGCACCGGCCACACCGCCTGACAGCGGATAATTACGACCTTGAGCCGAAGAAACTTTAGCGAACTGAGCCTGTTCGCAATCACCGATTTCAACACCTGCACCAACAAACATTGCACCGATTTCTTCAAAAGTAAGAACATAATCCACATTCGGATCGTATTCGGCTTCCGATCTCTTGGCCAAACACGGACCGACGAATACCGATACGCAATCTGGTTGCTCTTTCTTGAGCATTTCCGCGGCATAATACATCGGTGTTTTGGTGTTTGAGACAAAAGGTTTCAATTCCGGAATATGAACTTCGGCAGCTCTGTAATAAGCCGGACAACAAGAAGTCGTCATGAAGCTCTTCCCTTCTTTCATTCTTTCAATAAACTCTGCGGCTTCATTTTTAGAAGTAACATCGGCACCGGCGGCAACTTCTACCACATCATCAAAACCGATTTTTTTCAAAGCCCCGACCACTTGATTAATTTCAAACGGAAATTGTCCAACCACAGCCGGAGCCAACATGGCCACAACCTTTTTATCGGTATTATGGATTAAATTCAAAACATCGACCAGTTGTGAACGTTCGACTATTGCTCCGAACGGGCAAGACTGTAGGCATTTACCGCAAGAGATACAAGTCTCTTCGTTAATATGCTCAACACCGTGTTCGTCTTTACGGATGGCTCCTACCGGACAAGCCTCTTCACAAGGTACCGGTAACTTAACCACGGCATGATAAGGGCATACTTCCAGACATTTTCCGCAAGACACACACAGGTCAGGATTTATGTGCGAACGACCGTTGATAATTGAAATAGCCTGTTTAGGGCAGTTCATAACACAAGGACGAGCAAAACAACCGCGGCAAGCATCGGTAACCATATATTGAGATTTTACGCAAGCCGAGCAAGCAATATCAATCACCGCCAAACAGCTCTTGGCATGGTTTTGTCTTTTTAAGGCTTCTTTGCCATAATCCTTTAGTTGTTTAGCCTCATTGGTTTCTTCTTGCGGAGTAAAACCCATTGCCGCCATCATACGATATTTCAAGATTGCTCTGTCTTTATAGATACAGCAACGACTTGAATCATAATCTTTCGGCCGCATTTCAATCGGAATCTCATCGGCACTTTCAAATCTGTCTTTATAAAAGCTTTCAACAACTTTAACCAAGATGCGGCTACGCATTTGGTTGGCATAATTCTTAGGTATTAACACTTTTCTTCTTCCTCTTTGGCAATCAAATCTCTGATTTTGGTAATTACTTTTTCCATGGTGGCTTCTTCAATAACCTCACCGTTAACCTCGACAAAAGGTCCTTTATTATACCCTTTACCCTGCGAGCAGTGATTCATACATCTCACTTCGGTAACTTCGATTTTATCGGCCAGATCCTCGGGAGTAGAAAATTCCAAAGCCTGTATTTGCGGAGCTCCCATTACGAAGCAAGCAGTTCCGGCACAGATTTTTACCTGTATTTTTTCCATGGGACAAATCCTTCTGTTAAGGGTTAAACATATTTTACCGTAATTTCTTTTAAGAACTTACTCTGCAAAATTCTAAAAATCTTTTTAACAATATTTCGGCGAATGTCAAGCTCCATCGGTAAATTTGGGTCTTGATGGGCTTCATTTATTTTGGTTCCGATAACAAAATCGATTTTATCGGAATCAAGCAGCAACTTAGCTAATCTGGTTGCCGCATTATCTTTATCCTCGTCGATTCCTTCTTTCAGCATACGATAAACTTCGGTCAAAGTAAGAATACCTTCGGTGACGAGGTCAATTCCCGGCATTATTGAAGCCATGGGAATATTGGGATCAAAACTTGTTTTATCCATTTCGCATTTAAGACAAAGCTCTCTTTCGATTATATTAGCGGTTGTACCGCCGCATATTGCGGTTTTACCATCATAATAGTCGATCATTTCGGCAATTTCGTGGTCTTTTTCTTCATCGAACGGCGGCCCGCTCAAGAGGAGTAATTTGCGAGGCTTTCTGTAATATACCACCACACAACTGATATCATCTCCGGCCTTACCGTCTTTTTCTTTAGTCAGTGCTTCTTTTACTATAGCTTCGGCCAAATCTTTTGCCGAAATATGCGGATGCCTACGCACCTGATTTTCAATAAATTTCCACACCCCGTCTCTCTGCCAACCGAGAGGATATTTAGGATTACCGAGTCCGGCCTGCGTCACTCCGTCCGACATAATGATTATTCTGTCCTCTTCTTTGGCTACAAACTGATAAACATTAATAATGCGGTCTTTCCAGTTTTCCGAAGAAATTTCATGGTGAGCCGGATGGTATTGTTGGAAATCCCGTACCACGAAACATTGCGGATTATCCATTTCATAAATGCGGGTTTTACCTTCCAAAGTCGCATCAATTATTGAAAAAGTCGCATAGCTTATTTTTCTGATTTGGCACACCGGCAAAGCCTGCATCATAACCTCGGCCGAACGCACCAAATCCAAATCACTTTCAACAAATTTCATTGCCATCCTGGTGGTCATAGATGAAAGGATATTTGCTTTTACCCCGCTGCCCAAACCATCGGATAACACAGAGATGATTCTTTGCTCCTCAGGTAGTTTTTCCGAAAGTATAGCATCACCGAAACAACTTTCGGAGGCTTTATGTTCCTGATAAGAGCCTATTTCAATAAAGAGTGAATCGCTCAATTTTAATCATCCCTTTTGTTGCGAATGGTTACATTTGGTTTATCATAATCATCGGCGGCATAATCTTTGGCAATCGAACGCAATAATACTTCGGTCTCAGCCATATGCTCACCCAAAGTACAGGCGATTTGTTGAACGGTTGCCAAATTCTTTTCAATAACTTCTTTAGCTTTTTCGGCAATTTTTTCGCGTTTAATTTCTACCTTGGTAACATCTTCAATCACCCCGCCGACCACTTGTTTTTGTTCGATATTAAACACCATAACATCGTAGAGTTTACTTTTGTTGCGGGCATTTTCTCTTTTGACATCCTCGCCTAAATCAAGCGATGCGGAGAATAAATTGGTAAAGCTTACAAAATCGCGTAAATTGGCTCCGATAAGGTTGTTTTTATCGTAGATATCACTATGTTCTTCATCATTCCAAAATTCGCTGACAAAATAATCATTATACTCAATAATCGAGAGTTTTGAATTGACAATAACAATCGGCGAGGGAATACATTTAAGCAAAGCATTAGCCTTGCGTTGAGCTTGCTGTTTAATATGCGATACACACATATCGATTTCGGCCTTACCATCTAATATGGCTTTGGCAAAATTACGGCAGTTATCATAGCCGCAGGCATTACAGTTAATTTCGTCTTCAACCGTATACTTACCGAGCATAGCCAAAACCCGCTTTATCTGATCTTCGGTATAGTTGTGGTTCTCAACGGGCTTTTCTTGATAATCTTTTGATATGTCCTCTTCGGGAGTTCTTTTTCCGGCCATACTGGTCTTCTGTGCATCTTTAAGCACTCTGGCTCTTTTTTCAAAACCGGATTTGTGACTTCTGGTACAAGGTCCGTTAACACACCCGCCCTCACAAGCCAGACATTCGATAAAAATCGGATAATCCGGTCTTGAACCTTTAATATCAGACAATTCCCGTTGAATATTTTCCAATCCGGTTAACTGCATCATATAAACATGATTAGTTTTACCGTACGGTTTAATTGTTTCTATCATACCGCCTTCTATCGGGTAGTATCTCCCCTCTTCGGCTCTTTTGTATATAAAATCAATTTCTTTTTCCGGCTCGATTGTATGATAATTAATCCCGGCTTCTCTAAACCAACGCCGCAGATCTCTGAACGAAATACTTGAGTTCAATAAATCGGCATTACGATCGGCTTCAAATTTTTTGGCAATACAGGGACCGACAAAAACAATTTTAATATCTTGCCCCAATTTATCACGCATCAGCTTACAATGGGCAAGCACGGGCGAAAGCACCGGAGTTAAATCAGCGGTTAAATCCGGCATATATTTGTTTATGTATTCAACAAATGCCGGACAAGCAGTTGAAAGAAAAACGCCCTCTTTTTTATCTGATAAGAAGTCGGCCACATGAGTCGATACTTCCTCTGCTCCCAAAGCGGTTTCGCTTACACCGGCAAACCCGAGTTTTTTTATTGCCGTAAGAAGTTGTTCTTTGGTGGTATTGTCAAACTCGGCAATCCAAGACGGAGCCAGAGATATATAAACTTTTTCTCCGGCTGTAATCATATTTTTAACACGCGGTACATCATCGCGGTCTTGCTTAGCTCTGACCGGACAAACTTTATAACATTTACCGCAGGCCACGCACAATTCCGGTACGATTTGAGCGGAATTATCTTCGATTTTAATTGCCTTCACCGGACATTCTCTCACACACTTATAACAGTCCTGACAATCATTTTTAATGGTAAAAAGAGGATGTTCACGGCTAGACATCGGACATTACTCCTTAAAAGCTTTATCTAAAATATCAACCAAAGTTCCGGCATCAACATTATGATACTCAACCCCGTCAATCGTAAGATTAGGACCTTTGGCACACTGGTTACAGCATCTTAATCCCGATAATTCCACTTTAGCATCAAAATTATGATCTTTTAGATATTGGGTAATAATCTGCAAATTTTTGCTGTTACCGCGAGCGAAGCAAGAGCTTCCCATACAAATTTGAATTTTGCTAGTCATAAACTCACCCTCCTCTGCAAAGATTGACGGGGTTATTTTTTTGACATCAGTTTATATTTTACCTTCAAAAGCATCCATATAAATTTTTCTGATATCTTCCATTAACGGATATACCGGATTTGCCCCCGTGCATTGATCGTCAAAAGCATTTTCCACCAACCAATCAAGTTTGGCTTCAAAATCTTTTTTGGAAATGCCCCATTCTTTAATTGAAGCCGGAATTTCAATTTCCTTCTTCAACTCAACAATGGCATCAATCAACGCGGCAACTTTTTCATCATCGGTTTTACCTTTAAGCTTTAAGTTGCTGGCAATCTGAGCATATCTTTTTTTAGCCTCCGGCATTTTATATTGCGGAAAGATTGCCTGTTTACGCGGACAATCCGTGGCATTATATTTAATGACCTGACAAATCAGCAGTGCATTGGCAACGCCATGCGGGATATTAAATGCGGCACCGAGTTTGTGAGCCATGGAGTGACATAAGCCTAAGAAAGCATTGGCAAAAGCCATACCGGCAATAGTTGCGGCATGATGCATTTTTTCTCTTGCCACCGGGTCATTAACACCATTTTTATAAGCTCGCGGTAAATATCTCACGACTTGTTTGGCAGCTTCCAAAGCGGCAGAATTGGTAAAGTTTGTAGCCATCACCGAAACATAAGCCTCAATGGCATGCACAAGAGCATCAATACCGCCGGCGGAGGTTAAACCTTTAGGCATATTATCAACAAAGTTGGCATCAACTATTGCCATATTCGGAGTTAATGCATAGTCTGCGATTGCGTATTTAACATGACTTTCATCATCGGTAATAACCGCAAACGGAGTAACTTCCGAACCGGTACCCGATGTTGTGGGAATAGCAACCATAATTGCTTTTTGTCCCAAATCGCCGATTGTACAAATGCGTTTTCTGATATCCATAAACCGCATGGCAATATCTTCAAATTTAATATCCGGTCTTTCATATTTAAGCCACATGATTTTAGCGGCATCCATCGGCGAACCGCCGCCGAACGAAATGAAGACATCCGGTTTAAATACATTGATCATAACCAAGGCTTCTTCAATAGTGGAGATTGTCGGATCTGGTTTAACATCAAAGAAGATTTGATACTCGATATTCATCTCTTCCAACACATTGGTTATGGAATTAACCATACCGGAATCAAACAAATAACGATCGGTAACGATGAAAGCTCTTTTTTTACCTTCCAGTTCACGCAAGGCAAAATCCGTTGCCCCGCGTTTGAAATAAATTTTTGGCGGTACTCTAAACCACAACATATTTTCTCTCCTTTCGGCAACGGTTTTATAATTCAACAAATGTTTAACTCCGACATTTTCACTCACGGAGTTTCCTCCCCAAGAGCCGCAACCCAATGTTAATGAAGGTTCCAGTCTAAAGTTAAACAAATCGCCGATACCGCCTTGAGAAGACGGAGAGTTAATCAGCAATCTTCCGGTCGGAAGTTTTTTTGCAAAATAATCCACTCTGTCTTGTTTTCTGGTATCGGTATACAACACCGAAGTATGTCCCATACCGCCCAACTCGACCAAGTGCAAAGCTTTCTCGACAGCCGTTTCAAAATCATCTGCCTGATACAAAGATAAAATAGGAGATAATTTTTCATGAGCATACGGATTTGCCACATCAATAACCGTCTGTTCGGCCAAAAGGATTTTAGTATGATCCGGCACATTAATTCCGGCCATTTTTGCGATTTTAACCGCCGGCTGCCCAACTATTTCCGGATTAACACCTTTGGGTGTCAAAATTATTTTAGATAATTTTTCGGCTTCTTTCTGATTAAGCAAATATGCTCCTCTGAATACGAATTCTTTTTTAACTTTTTCATATACCGGTTTCAAGGCAATGACCGACTGTTCGGAGGCACATATCATACCGTTATCAAAAGTTTTTGACATCAAAATATAAGAAACGGCCATTTCGACATCGGCGGTCTCATCAATAATTGCCGGTACATTACCTGCCCCGACTCCCAACGCCGGCTTGCCGGAAGAATATGCGGCTTTGACCATTCCCGGACCGCCGGTAGCAAGGATACCGTGAATATCGGGATGTGTCATCAATAAATCGGTCAATTCGATTGAAGGCTCATCAATCCATCCGATAATATTTTCCGGAGCACCGGCTTTAACAGCAGCTTCATAGACTACCTTAGCCGCTTCGATAGTTGATTTTTTAGCTCTCGGATGCGGAGAAAAGATGATTGCATTTCTGGTTTTTAAGCAGATTAAAGACTTAAATATAGCTGTAGAAGTCGGATTGGTTGTAGGAACCACACCGGCAATAACGCCCAAAGGCTCGCCCACGATTTTTACACCGTTGGTCTTATCAGATTTAATAATTCCGCAGGTTTTTTCATTTTTATATTTATTATAGATATATTCCGCGGCAAAATGGTTTTTGATTATTTTATCTTCCACTACGCCCATACCGGTATCCTCAACGGCCATTTTAGCCAAAGGAATACGAGCCATATCGGCAGCGGTTGCGGCAGCCTTAAAGATTTTATTTACGGTTTCTTGATCAAAAGTTGCAAAAACCTTTTGAGCTTCTTTGACTTTTTTAATCAAGGCTTCCAAATCTTTAGCTGTTTTGACTGATTTATTTGTCATTGCTACAGACCTTTCCTGTTTATAAAAAATTACCACAATTTTGCATTATACCGTCCAATTATTAAAATAAGGTTTACCACCATTGGCAAACCTTAGGCATATTTACTTCAGCTGTGAATGATACAGCGAAGCATAAATTGAATCTTCTTTCTGTAAAAGTTCATCATGGGTTCCTATTTCCACCAACTCACCATAATTAATAACGGCAATTTTATCGGCATTTCTGACGGTAGACAAGCGGTGAGCAATAATAAACACCGTCCGGTCTTTCATCAAATTTTCAACCGCCTGCTGTACCACTGCTTCGGATTTATTATCCAGAGCCGAGGTTGCCTCATCCAAAATAACTATCGGAGCATTTTTTAAGAATGCCCTGGCGATGGCGATTCTTTGTTTTTGCCCGCCGGAAAGCAACACTCCTCTCTCACCGATATTGGTATCCAGCCCCTTATCCAAACCGGCAATAAATTCATCCAGACAAGCACTCTTTACCGCTTCTTTTACCTGTTTTTCCGACGCTTTTTCATTCCCGAGCATAATATTATCGCGAATAGTTCCCGAAAACAGGAAATTATCTTGGAACACTATTGCGATATTGTTTCTCAAAGAGTCCAACTCTATATCTCTCACATCTACCCCGTCAAATAAGATAGAGCCAAACGAAACATCATAAAATCTGGGCAACAAGTTCACCATTGTTGTCTTACCTCCGCCGGAATTACCGACGAAAGCTATCGTTTCGCCTTTTTTGATGTTAAGATTTATATGTTTCAATATTGGCTTGCCTTGTTCATATTCAAAACAAACATCTCTGTATTCGACGCCTTTTTTAAGTCCTCTCATGGTAACGGGATTATCACAATTTATGATATCCGGAGTTCCTTCCAAAAGCTCAAATACTCTGTCCATTGCCAACAAAGCCATTTGCACGGCGTTGTAGTTGTTTCCGATGTTTTTAATCGGAGTATAAAGCATTATCAATGCGGCAATAAAAGAAACAAAGTTACCGGCAGTTATTTCATGAGTAACGATTAAATAGCTTCCCAACCAAATAACCGCGGCCACACCTAAAGACACAATAAAATGCATCATCGGCGACATGATACCGGTGCGTTGTATTATTTTAATACCAAGTTTGAAACAAGTTTGCAGAGCATCTTTAAATCTTCTGGCTTGATAATCATACAAATTATATGATGCGATTGTGCGATTACCAGTAAATGTTTCATTATAATGCGTGACCACATCAGCACCAGAAAATACTGATTTATCAACGATTGGCTTAATTTTTTTCTTTACCAACATCAAAGGATACAAAGCGGCACCCAAAACAATTACAGCCACGATAGCCAGTTGCCAGGAATTATAAAACAAAACCGCAATAAGAGCTAAAGACGAAAACAATCTCGTGGTAAATAATTTAAGATTAGCCAACAAACCACTACAACTTGTATCCACATCACTGTTAAATCTAAAAATGATTTCTCCCGAATTTCTTTTATCAAAAAAAGCGGCGTTATAGTGCAAAAGTTTTCTAAACAAATCCAACTTTAGCCCCATCGAAACCTTCTGCCCCACCCAAGTATTTAGGTAAGTAGACACATAGTTAAAAATACTTTGGATCAAAGTAAATAAAATAATTGCCAACGGAATAAGTGCGGTATACTGCGTTCCTTTTTCCACCATAACCACATCCATATATGGTTTTAATGCCCAAGCAATAACCGCATCCATAGCACCTATTGGAATTGTTATTACCAGAGTCAAGAGTGCTCGCCCCCAGTATGGCTTTACATATTTCCACATTTTTGAATAATCGCGTATCATTTGCGATTCTTTAATTTTTTTCTTAAATCTTCTTATCATTTGTCACCATATATTATCAAAAGCTTCTACAGGTTAAGTCAAATTACAAATAAATGCAATTTTTTTTAACAAAATATTATTCCAGTTTAAAATCCCGCAGCACATGAGCCTGCCCAGGTGCAATTTCAAACAACCATCCCTCGTAAAGAAAACTGTTTTCATTAATATATTCTTTTACTTGAGACTTCGGCAAAGAAGTTGTTGTCAAATCAATCTTTGCCCAGATTTTATTGTCTTTGTTATACAATTTTATAATATACTCCAAACCGTAAAAAGTTATCACATCAATTACTCGTGCGGGCTCGTCTTCGGGCTTTTGTTTTTCGGCACTGACGATATTCAAAGCATATAAAATATTCAAAAGCGGTTCAACAAAAACTCTGTTTCCTTTTTCATTAAAAAAGTAAGCAGCTTGTTTTTCTCGTTGCACATAACTTTTCGCAATGGTAACACTTTCAACTGCGTTTTTAGGCACCGACAAGACCGGATTGAGCAACCATTCCTCAGGTTTAAGCGGCAAATTAAAATTACCGTCGGCCAGCCAAATATCTTTATTTTTAGGATTCATAACATAAAAATATTTTTTCGTGTCTGCCTCTCTGCCGATAATGATTTCATCCAATATTTTTTCATCGACATAAGTTTTAATCAGTACCCCACTGTTTTCTTTTTGCTTTTCGGGATTATGTAAAAGATATTTACTGAGTTTTTGTGCATCATAAGGAATTTTCATCATATAGATGCTCTGATTTACTGTTGATAACAAAGAATGTATCAACCTAAAATCAGCAAAATACATTCCGCCGTTTTCCAACAACCAATAGCTGTTTTCTTGCTTTAGAATAACATATCCGTCTTTTGATGAAATAACAATTTTATTAACTCTGCTACCATCGTTATAAGTTTTGGCAAATACCAATTTACCTTGCAAATTATTGGCACTGTCTTTTTGCTCATACCATATTGCCGCTGTGACTGTCAGCAAGAAAGTAAGTATTATTACGGATAAAGCCCACCAATTTTTTTTATTCATTACCGTACTCCCTAGCTTTTTTAAGTAATTTTTTATTATACAATCCGAACATTCCGGCCAACAGCAGAGTTATTAAAACCGGTGTCACCGCTATCAACGCAACGGCAAAGAGAAGAAATAATCTGTTATATTCCTTTTCAATATCATAATTGATTTTTTCCAGATTATTTTTATATCGTTCAATATCTCGTTGCAGTTGCTCGATTTCTTTAATTCTTTTCACCGAGCTTAATTCGGCAAATTTCATTTCATTGTTTAACGCTGATAATTTGCGTTGTGCCGACAATAATTTTTTTCCGTAATTATTTTTTGCCTCGGCAAATTTTTTCTCGGCTTTTTCCTGCAATAAATTTTGCCAATTTTCCTGATATCCGGCTGCTTGTTTAAGCGGTACCGACACATAATCAGCCGAAGTCATATAATCAAGAGCAT
The DNA here is from genome assembly GCA_949292335.1 of uncultured Pseudomonadota bacterium. GTDB lineage: Bacteria > Pseudomonadota > Alphaproteobacteria > RF32 > CAG-239 > CAZU01. The sequence goes on along the minus strand of CASEYY010000016.1, from coordinate 54,001 downwards.
TTAATAAAAGCTGCAAATTATCGGAGACAAATACATCTCCGTATATATCATGATTTTTTGCATGATTTGCATTCCATAGACTTTCACCCAGCATATCACTGTCGGCAACTACCAACAATTTTCCTTCTTTCAACGGCACGCTCAGAAACGGTAAATTTTTTGCAATTATTTCCGGAGTATCAATGATCGGGGCATCAAACATTGACGAAAATTTACCTTCTACCAACACGGCTAACGGATATTTTTGTTGAGTTTGTTTGTAATGTTCAAACAATGTGTTATAATCAATGGAGCTGATTTTTTCCGCCGGCAAAACCCCGCTGTTTTCAGAGGTTGTAAACAGTACTTTTGTATCCAGATCCGGCTTTGACTCATACTTAAAGAAACCACTGTGATTAAGCCGCAGAGATTTAATATTTTCGGTAATTTTATGAGAAGTAAGATTTTCTTTCGTCACGACGACCCGCAGCGGATATTTAATTTTTCTGCCGTCAAGTACGGCATCTCGATTATTTTCATTATCCCCGACCACTAAATTTGAAGAATACCTTATGCCCGAATTTTCTAAAAATTTATCCATTCCGCTCACATAACTTATATATTCAAATTCATCTTCATCGGCAAATCTGTTTTCGGAAAAAGCGTCCAGAAGTACTATGATTTTTCCGCCACGCATCAGATATTGATCCAGAGCATAGACAGTCAAACTATCCAATGATAACGGATAAAAAACGATTACGGCATCAAAATTAGGATTTATTCCGCCTGATATATTATCAAGTGCAATCAGGTTATATCCGCTTTTTCTGAGCCTGTCGGCAAAAGGCCACTCACCGGACATTCCGAAATAAGTGTATTTGGTAACCGCATCAAAAAAAGGAGAGATAACGGCAATATTTTTATTATTGTTTACGGTTAGTTGCGATAAATTTCTGGTAATTAAATTTTCAATATAATTGAAGTCATCAAACCTAAACTTTGGGATTGTAATCAACTTTCCGTTTTCATTAGCCAACACCATTCCGAAATAGGCATACTTTTCTCCGTTAGGATACAAGAATTCTTTAATTCCTGCTTTTTCGGCCTCGGCCTGAGTATCTGCAAACGGCTTTATCTTAACGAAAGAAAATTTAACTTTGCCGTGTCCTTCTTTTTCATAGTCCTCTGCCAATTTAATAATCCTGGCCAGATAAATTTTCCATCTTACATCTTTGACCGCCAAATCTTCTGCGGCGTAAATTCTTATAAACAAATTTTGAGTATTTTTATCCAGAAATTCTTTTGTTTGTTCAGAAAGAGAATAAACCCTATCTGCAGTAACATCAATACCTTTCGCGTCAAACAGCAAATTTCCGATTACACCTGCGGTAACCGAAACGATAACAATCCCGATTATAAACATGAGCATAATTAATTTTTCTGACCATTTGAGCATTATTTTTCGCTCCTTTTATATTCGACGGCTTCAACATTTGCCCATAATGCCGCCGCCATAACGGCACAGGCATAAAAGACGAAAGCAGCCTTTATCTCTCCGCTGACCAAACTTGTCGATATTTCGGCAAAATCGGAAAAAGTTTTTGCATTAAAGTTATCAACAAATACCATCAAAACATCATTAATGTAATTATCGAAATTAACGGCAAACAATATGGCCAAAAAAGCCCAAGACAACAAAAAAGCTCCTACATAGTTAAAACACAAAGCAGCAGCCCAAGCACTTACCGCACACATAATTCCGATTATAAGAAAGGTCATCAAATAATTCGCAAGCACAAAGATATTATCACATCCGATAAAGCCAGCCGAAATTATCCACAATCCGCAAGATGACAATAACATAACACCGGTAATGGCCCAAACGGCCAAAAATTTTCCGATTACAGCCGCAGTTAAGGATATCGGCTGAGACAATAAAATTTCCCAGGTGTTATTTTTATATTCTTCCACCCACAATCTCATAGTCAGAGCCGGTACAATAATCAGAAAAATTTTCGGTTGCAGCAAAAAGAATTGTTGCATAGCGGGATTTGCCACCGTCATAAAAGTAGAAAAATACAATGTAAAAGCAAAACTTATAATCAGATATATCGGCAACAACACATAAATCATTTTATTTTGAAAAAATGATTTAAATTCTTTGCAAAAAAAGACTGTTAAGTTATCGACAAAATCTCTCAATGTTTATCTCCGTCAAGATTATAAAACAACAACTCGAAATTTCCGTCGGGAATGGTCTTTTCGACATCTGACAACGGAGCATCGCAAATAATTTGTCCTTTATTTATTATCAGGATATGTGAAGCCAAAGCTGACACTTCTTCCATTATATGAGTCGATATCAGAATCGCGTTATTTTCGGCATATTTTTTAAGCAATTTCCGCAAAACGATTTTCTGTTTAGGATCCAAACCCTCGGTAGGCTCGTCCAAGATTAGGAGCTTTGGTTTTTTAAGCAAAGCCGCCGCCAAAGCGGTTCTTTTTTTATATCCTTTTGAAAGTGCCGCACATTTTTTATCAATAACCGATTCCAATTCCAAAGCAGATATTGTTTCAGCCAATAATTTTTTATCGCAACCGCCGTTAAGTTTGGCAATAAATATTAAATATTCAAATACGGTCATATCCGGATATAACCCACCCCACTCCGGCACATAGGCAATATTTTGCAGATATTTTTTTCGGTCTTTTTTGATAGAAGTACCGGCAAAACATACACTACCGGCATCTGGCTCGTATACACCCGCTATACAACGCATCAAAGTTGTTTTTCCGGCACCGTTAACCCCAAGCAAGGCCGTGATTTGATTTTTTTGCAGACTAAAAGTTATATCATGCAATATTTTATTGTTTTCCAGTGATTTATATAAACCACGCACTTTTAACATTTCAGCAATTCCTTATAAAACCCACATAATCATAACAGATAAATTTTAAATTTTAACAATTATTTTCATTTTTCAAAATCTTTGATGACAAAGTAAATAAAATACTGTATAAGAGTTGACGAGATTTGTATTAATACGGAATATTAATAAGATGAAGGTACTAGAGCTCTACAACAAAGAAGAAGCCAAGAACTTAAAAGTCGGTTTTTCCGTACTTTTGGTAATTTTAGTGGCATTTTTTGCCGTTTTATTTTCGCGTGACGAGATTACACACAAAGGCGGCGGCAGTTACTATCAGATTTATGCCAGATTCAATCGTACCGACGGTCTTATGGTCGGTGATGCCGTGAGATTAGCCGGCATGGATATCGGCAGAGTCGTGGGGGCCAGACTCGATGGCGACTTTAAGGCTATAATGACCCTTGAAATAAACGATAAAATACAACTTCCCGACGACAGCTCTGCGGCTATTGTCAGTTCGGCCGTGATGGGAGCCAAATATATAGAGATTGAACCTGGCGGTTCCGAAGATATGATTGCTCCCGGCGGAGAATTTTCATACACGCAAGATGCAATGATTATTGAGGAATTAATAGAGCGGATTATCGGTATAGGAAAAGCCAAAAGACAAAGTAAAAAGGAGACACTAAACAATGGCAAAGACTGACTTTTTTATGTATAAAAGACCTGTTGAAACAATTATGGGTATACTTGTTTTGACCGTAGCGGCTTTATTTTGTTATTTTGCCTATAATGTATCGGATTTACAAGTTGTCAAAGGCTATAACATAACTGCCAAATTTCTAAAAGTCGGAGGATTGAATGTCGGTTCGGATGTTCGCATCAACGGTATCAAAATCGGTACGGTGGTAAGCCAAAAACTCGATGACACCGATTATACCGCAAATGTTGTTATGAGCATATCTCCGGAAATAAAACTCCCGACAGACAGTGTTGCTTCGATTGTAGCCGACGGATTAATAGGCAACAAATTCATAAAGATAGACCCCGGTCATGAAACCACTCTGTTGCAAGACGGTGATTCTATGGCAAACACCAAAGACTTCAAAACCATAGAAGATTTGGTCGGTGAAGTAATATTCATGGTCACCGGTGATGAACAGTAGACTAAAATATTTTATTTATTCTTCACTCATAATATCTTCAATAAGCAACTTATCATATGCCGAAGATATATCGGCCAATACGGCTCGCATGCAAGCCATGGATAAAATAACCGGCCGCGTAAGCGAAATTGATGTTCCGGTCAATGGCATTACCAATTTTGGCAGTTTTTCAATTTTGGTACGCAAATGTGTTACCAAATCTCCCGAAGAAACTCCGGAAAACACGGCATTTGTTGATGTCGTCGATAATTATAAAACCGATAATCCGGTTAATATATTTAAGGGATGGATGTTTTCCTCTACGCCAGCCTTAAATGCGGTTGAGCATCCGATTTATGATGTTTGGTTGCTCAAATGCTATAATACCACACAAAACCGCGGTCAAATATTATCGGATGAACAACTGGCCTTACGCGACACCATACCGATGAAACCCCGCAAAGAAGTCTTAAAGATGCAAACTCTTCAGGCTGAAGATACGGTAGCATCACTGCCGGAAAACCCTGCGGAAGTACCGGTTGAAACAGCAGCAGTTGATTATGAGGAAGATGATTTCATTGCCGAAGATGAATTGCCGCTGGCTCCGGATTCCATACAAATACAAGCAATTACGGAAGCAACCGTCGAGCTACCTGATACGATTAATGAGTAGAGCTACAAAATAAAAAATTAACGCCAGAAATTCTTAGTAAACAATACCCAAATTGTCAAGACTTCCAATCTTCCCAATACCATAGTAAAAGCGAGCAATACTTTTACAGAATCACTTAGCCCGCCATAATTTCCTGCCGGTCCGATATTTTGAGAAACTCCCGGACCGGAATTGGTAATACAAGCTATTGTAGCACTAAACGCCGTCGTGAAATCAACACCTGTTAGAGCAATTAATGAGCTGATTATGGTAATCGAAAAAGTATAAGCTGCACAAAACACAAACACCGAACTAGCAACATCCGAACTAATTACGACATTACCTATTTTTAGCGGCATCAAACGATTTGGTTCAGTTGTAGTAACAAAAACTTTTTTAAGTTGAGCAGCCACTACCTGCCAACGAAACATCTTTATACCACCTGATGTTGAACCGGCACAACCTCCGGTCAAAGCAAATATTACAAACGCCGTTGCTGCAAATGCTCCCCAATTTAGCCAATCCGTAGAACTAAATCCAGTAGAAGTAACGATTGATACAACATTAAATGTAGCATATCTTACGGCATCACCAAAAACATATACATCATTCCATATCAACCAAACAGTCATTACTGTTATATAAAAAGCCAAAATTTTAACAAACACCACCACCTGAGATGACCGCAACGAATGAATACTTTTGGTAAACATCAAGCTGTGATACCAAGTCAAAGGCAAAGCTCCCAAAAACATAAATAGTGTTATAATCCATTCAATATCAGCACTCTTAAAAAATCCGATAGAGGTGTTTTTAGTTGACAGTCCACCGGTCGATATGGTTGACAAAGAATGGCAAACAGCATCAAACCAGCCCATTCCTGCCATTTTAAGAGCCAAAATACAAGCTATCATCAACAACAAATATACCGAAATAATTCGTTTGGCAATATAGCTTATTTTCGGCATAAATTTTTCATTTACATCGGAATTTTCGCGTTGGAATATTTGCATACCCCCGATACCTAAAAAAGGAAGCATGGCGATTGCAAATATAACTATTCCTACGCCCCCCATAGCGTTAAGCAACGCCCGCCATAATAAAATTGATTTCGGTAAACTTTCGACATCGGCATATATAGAAGCTCCGGTTGTAGAAATTCCAGAAGCTGCCTCAAACAAAGCATCAGTCCAATATGTCCCGTAAAGCATAAACGGTAATGCCGCAAGCCCCGCCACGGCGACCCAACTTATAACGGTTATTAAATAAGCCTGTTGAATAGAGATATCTTTGATTTTTCCGCGATTTGCCAAAAATAAGGATACCCCGATAAATAAAGAAACTATTGCCGAGCTTATAAAAATCGACCATTTGGCATGATTATAATATATATCGACCGCTGCCGGAAACAGCATTGCGATTCCCAACAAGCTGACAAAATATCCGCAAATCATCCATACCGGTTGCCACATAGGCACTATCTCCTTTAGAACAGACTCACATTTTGCGAAAGTCCGACATCGACCAATTTTCTGTTAATATTCTCCTCCCCGAAAATACAGATTGCCGTTCCCTCACCTGACTTTGCGTAAGCTCCGATATAACAATCGACATTTTTACCGGCATAATTTTTTCTTAAAAATATTTCGGCATTAAGGCCGTTATCGGATGAAGGCGGAACATATATTCCATATAAGAAAAGTTTTCTTGCACCGAGCATGACTTCATTAGCATTTAGGATTTCTAACACGCCGCTGATTTTTCTGGGCTTTTCCAAATAATTTAATTCCAAAGAGTTGTTTCTTTTGAAATAAGGCTCTTCATTATCAGGATTTATTTTGTCATCTGATTGAGCAACGGTTTCAGGTAATTTTTTTTCGACTTTTTGAAATGTTTGACGTTTCAAATTGCGAGGAGATGGGGAGTAAGTCGGCTTATCTTCGAGCGTTTTAATCACTTGTGGCTGTTCCGTGACGACGGCTTTGGGCGGCGTCGCACCGATATTAAATTTGTTCCAAAGCTCACCCAAATAACTGTCTGCAATATGCAATTTTGCTTTGCCGTAATATGTAGCGGCTTTTTCCGTATACCAGTCTTTTAGATTTTCATGCTTTATTCCTTGTGACATTGGCCAAGCCAGCAACCCCGCCGCAAGCAATATCAGCAAAAGCACAAAAGTTTTCGGATGGATAAAGGGATATAAGATGAATCTAAAAAACCTGTTAATCCACTTCATCCATCCTGTACTTGGCCCGATAACATCATTTTCTTTTTTTCTTTTGTGAGCAAGCATTATTTAGCTCCCGCATATTTGGTTTTAAGCTCCTCCACTCTTTCCGGAGTAATTCTTTCAAACAGCATATCTCCGACTTCAAAACTCTCACCGCCTTTAAAGAAATTCATTTCTTTTTTAACATCAAAATCTTTGATGAGAGTCGGTTGGGTATAAAGTTTATCTAATATTTTCTGTGAAGTTTCAGGCATAATCGGAGCCGAAAGTAAGGCATAAACACGAATTAAGTTTATGCAATTTCTTAATATGACTTTTGCTCTTTGTTCATCGGTTTTGATGACGGCCCAAGGCTCTTCGGCGGATATATAATTGTTTCCTTCCACCCAAATAGCTCGGAGTTCACCCAATGCCTTACGAAACTCCATTTCTTCCATATATTTGATATAATCATTTACTCTTTTTTGTAATACATCAATCAGTTCATTTTCGGCTTTTGAATTTTCTCCGCCCTCGGGGACTTTATCTCCGAGTTTGGAAGCTGTCATTTTAAGCACTCTGGAAACGAAGTTTCCCAGCACCCCGTTTAAGTCCTTATTGACTGCACCGGCAAACAAATCCCACGAAAATGACGAATCCGAAGATTCCGGAGCATTAGACATCAACCAATATCTCCAGTAATCAGCCGGAAATTCTTTGACGGCATCTTCGGCGAATATCCCGCGTTTTTCCGACTTCGAGAACTTTCCTCCTTCATAAGTAAGATAGCTCATACCTTTCAAGAAATCGACCTGCGTCCAATTCTCACCGGTGCCGAGCAAAGTTGCCGGAAAAGTAATTGAGTGATAAGGCACATTATCTTTTCCCATAAACTCGACATGTCTGACATTTTGCGGATTAAGCCACCAATCCTTCCAGTTTCTTTCTTGAGGTTTTTCTTCTTCCCACTGTTTGGTAATACCGATATATCCGATTGGAGCATCGAACCAAACATAAAACACTTTATCTTCATAACCTTTTTTATTAACCGGGAATCCCCATTTCAGATCGCGGGTAATACATCTTTCCTGCAAGCCTTCCTTAAGCCATTTTTTAGCTATTGTATAAGCGACATCGGGCCAGAACGGTTCTTTGGTTTTGAGCCAAGCTTCGAGCTTATCCTCAATTTTAGGCAAATTAAGGAACAGATGTTTGGTTTCTCTAACCTCCAAGTTTTTAGATCCCGAAACCGCACTTCTGGCATCAATCAATTCGGTCGGCTCCAAAACTTTGGTGCAATTTTCGCATTGATCGCCGCGAGCTTTGTCATAACCGCAATAAGGGCAAGTACCGACGATATATCTGTCGGCCAAAAACATTTTATCATCAACCGAGTACACTTGTTTAACCGTTTTTTCGGCGATAAAACCGTTTTTATCAAGTTGTTCAAAAATATGGTAGGTCATTTCTTTGTTTTCTTCGGTTGAAGTACGACCGAAAAAGTCAAAAGAAAGATTAAAATCTTTATAAGTTTGAGCATGGCGATTATGATTCATATCGCAATAAGCCTGCACATCCATACCGGCTTTCAAAGCCCCTACTTCCGATGTTGTACCGTGTTCATCGGTACCGCAAATGTACAAAACCTCGTTTCCCATCATTCGCATAAAACGAGCATAAGTATCTGAGGGCAAAAGGCAACCGACCATATGACCCAAATGAGGAACGCCGTTTATATACGGTAAAGCTGATGTAACCAAGATTTTAGACATTTTAATACTCCTGTTTTTATTGTTGTTTTTAACCTTTGTAATTTACAACATTTGATATAATTCTCAAGTAAAAAAAACACTGTCGTCACTACTTTTTAACTTACGCTTGACAAAATCGACATAATAAGTTAACACCAAACTACCTATTGTATAACTTTAAAATTATTTTATTATGGCAAAAAAGACAAAAACATCGAGTGCCGAAACCTGTTTTACAGGAGTTGAGTTTTATGACATGTCAAAAACCAGCATCGGCAAAAACACCAAGATTGGTAAAGGGAGTGTAATTTTTACCAATGTAATTATCGGAAACAATGGTTCCATCGGTAAAAATTGTAAAATCTGCTCCGGAGTAATTATCGGACATTACACTAAAATCGGAGACAATACCGTGATTAGTGCCGAAAGCATTATTGGTAACGATTGCTCGATTGAAGCACTGTCCCATATCGGACGCCACAACACCATCCGCTCGGGAAGTGTTTTCAACAGCCCTATCATCTTAAATGACATAGATGATGAGTGATAAAAATGCAAAAAATAAAGCGTCATTTAAAATGACGCTTTATTTTTTTTAGTCTTTATGCGGAACTCCGTTAAGCAAAAAATCCGGCAATTTTTTCAAGCCAGAAGCTCCGGCTGCTTTTTTATGTCCGCCGCCGCCGAAAGTCTCGGCTATTTTTGAGACATCAACATCATCTTTTGCCGTGTAAAAAGATAAATTCCAACTATTCTTTCCGTTCATAAAAAAGTTGCACATAAAATCATAATTTTTAATATTTTTAACTCCGTCATAAAACTCGGAATATCCTTGCGGCATATTGGCACAGATTCCTTTATAACCCATATACTCTGTATCAAAAGACATAGCTTTGCACAAACGGTGATTGCGATTTTTGATATAAGATAAAATCGCCTCGCCTTTTTTCACCATCTCATCGACATTAAGTTTTCCTAAAAACAAATCCTTCCAAGTATTGTCTTTAGGTTTATTAACTCCCAAAGATTGAAACGCATACTCAAACGGCCGCACTCTTTTATCACGCAAATCAAATATATCATTTAAGGCTAATAATTTTATCCCTTCGGGCATTTCTTCATCAGGATAAAAATATTCCCAAGTCAGCATAATCGCCGCGGTTCCGTTGCGTCTAATGCCTTTGATTTCCCTTTTACCACCGGATTTGACAGCTTCTTCATATCTTTCGATTACCGAGGCATGATGATCAATCCAGGTCAAATCTTTTTCTTCATTAAGCCTAAACATCACCTCAAGCGGCAAAGAAATATCACATATAACGATTTTGTCATGTTTCAATATGTCTTCAAGCGGAACTTCCATATCATGATTAAGCCCCAAAAACTCCACATTCTTAAATTTTCTGTTTACAATCGCGGCCGACCCCTTACCGTCATGATCGGCCAAATGATATATACACAACATTTTACCACTCTACTTTCATATTATCATACGCCGGAAATACATTTTTCGGTGTATTTTCATTAACAAAATCATAATCACACTCACTGGCCATATGGTTTAGCACCACCATTTCAGGATTAATTTTTTTAATATAATCCAAAGCCTCTCTTAACCCGATATGATAACGGTGATATTCGATTATTGTCAACGGCAAAACCAACAATTTTGGTTTTATATCGGCAATTTGTTTAACGGCGGAATTGGAAAAAGTTTTGAAATCGGCAATATGCACCACCTCATCATTCAAGATATACCCGAAAGACGGCATATTATGCCCCAGCAATTTAAGCGGCATTATCTTCACATCTTTTATATAAAACGGATGATTTGGTTTAATTATATGCGGCAACAATCCCGGCTTTGATAAATAAAAATCATCAGTTTTTTTATCCAACAACAAATACTCAAACCTTCTTTTTATTTCTTTCATCACCACTTCGGGAGCAAAAATATCCAAAGGTTTACAGGTTATGCGATTAATTTCGCGTAACTCATCAATTCCGTACAAGTGGTCGGAATGTGCATGAGTATAGCAAATACCATCCAAATAAGTTATGTGGTTATCAATCAACTGGATTCGCAAATCCGGCGAAGTATCAATCAATACTTTCACCCCGTTGATTTCATAGAGTGTTGAAGTCCGTCTTCGTAAATTTTTCGGATTATTGGGATTGCAAGCTCCCCAACCGCAACTAAGTGAAGGTACCCCCGGAGATGCCCCTGCTCCCAAAAACAATGCACTACCGCTCATAATTCAAACAACCTCTTAAAATTATCCGTCGTTACTTTTGCAATTTCATCAAAGCTCACATTTTTAATTTCTGCCAACTTTTGAGCCGTAAACTTGACATTCGCCGGTTCATTTTCCTGTCCCCGTTTAGGCACCGGAGCAAGATACGGAGAATCAGTTTCCACCAATAGTCTATCAAGCGGAATTTTAGTAAAATTTTCTCGTATCTCCGCCGCCGAATTAAAAGTTATAATCCCCGACGCCGAGATATAAAATCCCATACCAAGAGCCGCTTCCGCCAACTTCCAAGACGATGAATAACAATGAATTATTGCCTTAAATTTTTGTTGTCCGTAGCTTTCTTGCAATAATTCAATCATATCATCATCGGAATCCCGATTATGAATAATCAAAGGTAATCCGCTGATTTGTGCGGCCTTGATATTTTGCTCCAAAACTTTTATTTGCAAATCTTTGGGAGCAAAATCATAAAAATAATCCAATCCGGCCTCACCTATGGCAATTACTTTTGGATTTTTGGTATGTCGCAGAATATCCTCAGCCGTAACTTGGGCAAATTCTTTGGCATTATGCGGATGTACACCGGCTGCGGTATACACATTTTCATACTTTTTGGTTATATCCAAATGCTCTTCAATATGGTCAATATTACTTCCGGCATCAAGAATTAATCCCACACCGTTATCCACAGCTCTTTGCATAATTTCAGGAAGATTATCGTTATTTTCCAAATGACAATGACTATCTGCCAACATTTATCTTCTCTCTAATATATCTTACAGATGTTAGTCATTATATTCATCACCGCCAACCTTTTATCAAGGTTAAGGCTTTCGGTCTCAACAAATATTTTCGTTGTTTGATCAAACATATCAGTAGTTTCTGCTACCTTATTTAAGGCCTTGGCTTGTTCACTCAAAAATTTTAAAATAAGCTCTTTGAATAAGTCGTAATTTTCTTCTGATTTACTGACCTCATCACAAAATTCCAGCATTTCGGAAGTCTTAAAATTTGTTCCTTGGGAAGCCAAAGCATAAATATTGTCATAAAACTGGGTTGCCTCACCATCGGCGTAAGCTATTGCTTTTCCGATACTTCCGCCGGCCAAGGCGGCAGTTTTTTTAATAACGGCTTCACTCAAATTCGGCCTATATCGTCGCAACAAACTTGCTACTTGATTATCTTGTAGCGGCTTTAGCTCAATTTTTATGCAACGCGATTTAATCGTTGGCAACAACTTTGCCGGATTATGTGAGATTAACAGCATTAAAGTTCTGGCCGGCGGCTCTTCCAAAATTTTTAATATGGCATTTGCCGAAGAGGCATTCATATCATCAACGCTGTCAATAATCACCACCCGCCATTTGCCGTTAGCCGATTTTTTAGCTAAGAATTCGTTAACCGTACGCACATCATCAACGGCAATAACCGCAGATTTTTTCAAATCTTTAAGCTCATCATCCGACATATAATTTCCGTCTTTTATAGCCTTAATGATTTTCTGTTTTTCGGTTTTGATATAGCTTCGTTCAAGCAATTTAAAATCCGGACAAGATCCCTGAGCTATTTGTTTGAATATTTCATTATCTTGAGGCACATCAATGGAATTATAATTTTGACGATTATTTTCATCGGCATTTAAGATAAATCTGGCAATTTTATAAGCAAAAGTTGCCTTACCTACACCTTTTAGCCCCGATATCAACCAAGATTGATGCAAAGAATTATTTTTCCATGCCACCAAAAACCTTTTTTCTGCGGTTTCGTGTCCCAGCAAAAAGGCATTATCTTTTGGAGCAAATGATGTGTTTTCTTCCGTTGGCAAATTTACAACCCCAATTTATCTTCCACTGTTTTTACCACCTCTTGATGCAGTTCATCAATCGTCTTATCGGCATTTAACACTACGTATCTTTCCGGATTTTCTTTAGCGATTTCCAAAAAACCTCGACGCAGATTTTCATGAAATTCAATCTCACGACCTTCAAAACGCAGTTCCTTGACTTCCATGGTTTTGGCTTTGGCAAAGGAGCGAGCCAAACCTTTTTTGACATCAATATCCAAAATTATCGTCAAATCGGGTTTAAAATCACCGGCTACGATTTTATACATTTCGTCGAGCTTATCTTTTTGAATTTTTTTATTATATCCGTAGTATTGGTAGGCAACTGTTGAATCGGCATATCGGTCACTTAAGACGATACAACCTTTTTGCATGGCCGGCCAAATTTTTTTGGTTAAGTGAATTCTTCTGTCGGCATAATAGAGAAGCATTTCGGCTACATCATCAAACTTATCTTTATCACCGCACACCAAAAGCTTTCTGATTTCCTGTCCCACTTCGGTACCGCCGGGTTCTTTGGTGGTTATGATATCATAACCTTTTTGTTTAAGGTGTTCTGCCAACAGTTTGATTTGAGTTGATTTCCCGCAACCTTCACCGCCTTCAAAAGTAATAAACTTTCCCGTCATTACTACATATCTCCGGTCAATAGATATTTAAAATTAGCCACCATTTTGCCCCATAAGCCGACTTTATTTATGGTCTGTCCGGCCACCAGCGGAATTTCGGTTGTCGGCATATCGGGAGCTTCAATTTTCAACACACCCAACTGTTGTCCCATTTGTATCGGAGCTTTCACGGGTTTATCATATGAAGCAATCATTTTAACCTGATTACGAGCACTTTTCTTGATGGTTTTGACCACATCCTGAGAAATCACCAAGGGCACGGTTTGAGCAGTTCCGTACCATACCGGAATATCGGCAACTTTTTTGCCTTTTTCGGCCAAATTGTAATTATCATATTCCCTAAAGCCCCAAGACATCATTTTTTCTGCCTCTTCCGAACGTTCTTTATTAGAGCTTAGTCCGGTCATGACCCCGATAATTCTTCTATCTCCTTTTTTAGCCGAAGCCGTCAAGCAAAAACCGGCTTCTTCGGTATGACCGGTTTTAAGTCCGTCGGCATATGGCATTGAATATAACAACGGATTTCGATTTCCTTGACGAATGTTGTTATAAACAAATTCTTTCTGCGAGAACAAATGATAAAACTGAGGAAATTCTTTGATTATGTGTCTGGCCAATTTTGCCAAATCTTCAACCGACATTCTGTGATCTGGGTGCGGCAATCCGGTAACATTGGCAAAATGAGAATTTGTAAGTCCCAACTCCTGAGCTTTGGCATTCATGGCATCAACAAAACTATCTTCGTCACCGGCAATATTTTCGGCAGCCACAATACAGGCATCATTACCCGATTGAATAATTATTCCTTTGAGCAGTTCATCGACTTTTACTTCATCCCCGATTGCCAAAAACATTGTCGAACCGCCGCTTGGAGCCCCGCCTTTACGCCAAGCATTTTCACTCACTTTAAAAGTATCATCAAGAGAAAGGCTGCCGTTTCTGAGCTTATCAAAAATCATGTATATGGTCATTAACTTACTCATTGATGCCGGAGGAATCGGATCGGAGATATTTTTCTCATACAAATACTCACCGGTATCATAATCCATCAACACCATATTTTTAGCTTTGGTATCAATAGCCCAAGCACTAGCGGACGCCAACAAAACAGCGGCACTGCAACAAGTCAAATAAAATTTATGCATTTTCATTTTTTATCTCTCCTAATCCGATACAACTTTTGCATCAAAAATTCCGACATCTTTGACCTTAGCTAAAGCAACCTCTGCCTCATTCTGATTGCTGAAAGGTCCGACTCTGACCCGATAATAATTCCGCCCGTCAAGATTAACATAATAGATATTGGTGCTTCCGACATCCTGTAATCTGGCGGCCACATCCTGAGCTCCGGATTGATAACTGTAAGATCCGGCCTGAACAAAATAGCTTCCTTTGGGATATACCTGTTTTTGTGTTTTCTGCGGCAAAGGAGTCTGTTCGACCTCTTTAACTCCCGGAGAATATTTTTCCCCGAGCAAAGCCGCTTTCAAGGCCTTACTTTCTTCGGGCATAATCTCGACTCTTACTTTTGTTGTTCCTTGAGTGTGGAATCCTAAGAGTTGTGAAGCTCTTTTAGAAACATCGATAATCCGCCCTTTGGCATAAGGCCCGCGATCGTTAACTCTCAACACCAAAGAACGACCGTTTTCCAGATTTGTAACTTTTACGATTGAGGGTAAAGGTAAAGTACGATGGGCAGCGGTTAGAGAATACATATCATATTTTTCACCATTGGCCGTAGTTTTGGCGTGAAAATCAGATCCATACCAAGAAGCCATTCCCACCTCGGAATAATGGTAATCTTCTTTTGGATAATACCATTTTCCCATAATTTTATACGGATTACCTACTTTATAGGTTCCGCCCTGCCCGGCGATTACCGAAGCCTGAGTATATTTTCCGTCTCCCAGGTCTGTTCTGCCGTAAGTACAAGCTCCCAAAAACAATAACAGAAGTAAAAAAGTATATTTAGTTCTAATCATTAATCTGCCTGACATCATTCATTTCAAAAAAAAATCGCCTATAATTTACAATTTTTTTTGACTCAGGTAAAGCACTTATTTTGCCTTGTGTAATTTTCTTTCTGGCACCGGCACACTAAATCCGATATCGGAATTATAATTATTTATTTTATGCAACAGCAGGTAATCGGGATATCCGTCTTGTTGCATTAAAGCTTTTTTCTGAACTTTTTTGATGGCTTCGCGAGTTTTTGAGCCGAGCATACCGTCTTCTTCAAGCTCAAACCACCCTAATTTGTTGATAAAAGACTGAATTTTCATGACATCTTCGGTTTTTATTTTTGGTGCTGAATTCGGATTTATTTTCTTCCATTTTTTACCGGTTTTAATGTAATCGGCCAAAATCCCGACCGCCAAAGCATAATTTTCGGAACGATTCCATTGCATTATACGATAAAAGTTATCGCAAATAAGATAAACCCTGCCTTTTTTTCCTTCCGGCGTAATAATAGAGGCCTGACAGGTATCTGGCACTGACAATTTTTTATTATTTATTGATTTCACACCCATTTTTTGCCATTTTTGCGGAGATTGAGGTTTATTTCTTCCGGTCATAGAATAGTCAAAATTCCACGGTAAAATTACTTCTTGTCCCCAAGGCATATCTTTTTTCCAACCGATTTCGGTTAAATAATTTGCGGCGGAAGCTGCGGCATCTTCAAAGGTTGCCCAAATATCAATTTCCCCGTCATCATTATAATCCACGGCGTAAGCATTAAATGTCGAAGGCATAAACTGAAAATGTCCCATTGCTCCGGCCCAAGAGCCTTGCATTTTATTAAAATCGACATTCCAATCATCAACAATTTTCAAAGCTTGATATAATTCTTTTTTAAAAAATTGCGGACGTCTTGTATCGTAACTCATTTCGGTCAAGGCATCAATTACATTATGTCCGCCGAAGTTAGTACCGAAATTGGTTTCTATTCCCCAAAATGCGATAATGTACTCACCTTGTACATTATATTTGCTTTCTAATTTTTGTAAAAAAGGCTGTAAATTAGTATAATATTCTTGCCCTTTTTCCACTCGTTTTTTATTGACCACTCGATTGAGATAATCGGCGGATGTTAAGACGAATTCGAGTTGTTTACGATCACTTTTAACGGCATTTGGCGTGGCATGATAAAAAGTATTATTACCATAGACTTTATCAATAGTTTTTTGAGAAATACCTTTTTCAAGCATTTCTTTCTTTAAGTTATCCAGCCAATCCAAATATTCTTTAGGTGGATTATTATCTGCCTGAGCCCAAGTTGCGAACGAGCAAATTTGCAAACTTAAAACCCACACCAAGATATTTTTTTTCACGATTATTCCCCTTTTTACAGTGATAATAAATCCCTTTGATTAAAAAAAGATTTAACGGCATAAAAAATAATTTTTTATAAAGTATCATAAAATAAATCTTGACCTTTATAAAAGTTTCATATAAAAAGCAAAGCGAACTTCTTAAGCTGCGTCCAATGGAGAGGTGGCAGAGTGGTTTAATGCAGCGGTCTTGGAATCGCAGATGGCCGAAGGCCCAAACCGTCGGATAAGAAACGAAGTTTCTTGACGGTTTTCACAAAAGGATATTATTTTTATTTGACACCTAATGGAGAGGTGGCAGAGTGGTTTAATGCAGCGGTCTTGAAAACCGTCGTGGGTGCGAGCCCACCCAGAGTTCGAATCTCTGCCTCTCCGCCAATAAAAAAAAGCATCCGATTTCGGATGCTTTTTTTGTGCTTAAATATTACATTACAAGCTACTTGATGCAGCGGTCTTGGAATCGCAGATGGCCAAAGGCCCAAACCGTCGTGGGCGCGAGCCCACCCAGAGTTCGAATCTCTGCCTCTCCGCCAACAAAGAAAGCATCCGAAATCGGATGCTTTTTTGTGGCCTGAAAATAAATACTACCAGAATTTAACTTTATCCAACAAACCTTCGGCTTCTTCTTTAACTTTTCCTTTGGCTTGCTCTGCAGCCTGATTAGCAATTTTCTGAGCTGCTTCGGAAACATTACCCAAAGCTTTGGTGGCAACGGAAGTAGCATTAAAGAGAATTCTGTTGAAGACCACTGTTAAGGATTCGTCGATAGTCATATTTTTGCGACCATCCCCGATACCCGTAATTTCGACAGCCGGCAAATCCAGAACTAAAGCTTCTCCATTTTTCTGCAACGGAGTCAAGGCAGAAAGTTTACCATCTTCAACCAAGACATTGCGAATAACCACACTCTTGGCCGGCTCTGATTTAGCCTCGGTTTTTTCTTCCTTAACCGGCTGTTTGTTTTTGGTTGAAGCGGTATTTTTAGAAACATTTTCTTGAATTTGCTGAATATTGCTGGTCGTAAAATTCGGCATTTCATAGGTAATTTCCGGAGCTGTAACTCTGATATTTTCGACGACTATGGTATCAGAATATAAGCTCTTAACATCTACTTTTACAAAAACTCTACCCAAGCTCAGCAAATTGGGTTCTTTATAACCTTGCGGATTGGCAACCTTAAGACCGGTAATTTCCAATTCGCCGTCAATAGGATGCAATTTGAAACCATCCAAAGTAACTTCGGTGCCAACAACTTGAGTACCGAATTTATGAACGACACCTTTAACCAAAGGCTCTAAATAGACCCAAGCGGCAATAATAGCGATTACGATAACTGCCAGTAATGAGAGCAAAGTATATTTGACAAATTTCATTGATAATATCTCCTTGTTAAAAAACTTTCGCATTTATTTTATAGATAAAAAAGATATGAAAGCAAGCATTTATTGAATATGAAACAAAATAATCATAAAAAATTTTTGAACCTTGCAATACAGGTAACCCCAGTCTCTGGGGTTCAAACCCGACATTACCTACCAATAAAAAAGGTCTCCTAAAGAGACCTTTTTTATTGGTAGGCGCGTGGGGGTTACTCTTCGCCTTCTATCAAAGGCTCGAGTTGCACTGGCACTCATTCGCTTACGCTCACCGCGATACCCCCGTATCGCTTTCGCTGGTAGTCGAACCCCAGTGTCTGTGGTTCAAACCCAACATTACCTACCCAATAAAAAAAGGTCTCCTAAAGAGACCTTTTTTATTGGTAGGCGCGTGGGGGTTCGAACCCCAGACCCACTGATTAAGAGTCAGTTGCTCTACCAACTGAGCTACGCACCCATCAATCAACGACAGTGCGGACTATAATACGCATTTATTTTTTTGGCAAGAGTTTTTTTAAGTTTTATTCAGCCGACTTAATTTCTCTGGTTTTATACATAGAAAACACAATTCCACCAAATAAAAGCCCAAAGGTAACCGACAAAGAATGCCAAGCCTCCAACTCAAAACCAAACAACTTCGGTACAAATATCTTAAGCCCGATAAAAATTAAAATAATTGCCAAAGCCGGTTTTAAATATTTGAATTTATGTACTACGGCTTCCAACAAGAAATATAAAGCTCGCAATCCTAAGATTGCAAATATGTTACTGGTATAAACAATAAACACATCCTGCGTAATCAAAAATATCGCGGGAATGCTGTCTAAGGCAAAAATAACATCCATGGTTTCAATCACCAACAGAGCAAACAAAAGCGGAGTTATATAATATTTTTTGTTTTTCTTAACTACAAAATGCGGGCCATGAATTTTTTTGGTAACCCGAAATGTTTTTGCAATGAGGGCATAGACTTTTGAATCCTTAAAATCGGAATTATGTTCATTTTTCGCCCACAGCATTTTGACGCCGGTACAAACCAAAATAGCAGAAAACACATAGAGCACCCAATGGAAATGAACAATCAACGTTTCACCGACATAAATAAGTAACGCCCGCATAACAATAGCGCCCAAGATTCCCCAGAACAAGACACGGTGTTGATATTGACGCGGCACTCCGATTGAGGCAAAGACCAAAGACATAATAAAAATATTATCCAAAGACAAACTTTTTTCGACCAAAAACCCGGTAAAAAAGTCCATACCTTTGGCGATTCCCTCTTCGTAAATCACAAATATTCCGAAAACACAAGCCGCGGCGATATATAGTATGCAAAGGATTAATGTATGCGTAAAATCAGGTACTTCATTTTTGCGATTAAACAGGAATAAATCAAAAAACAACAAAGCCAATACCACGATGCCGAAAATGCTCCACATAGCCTCTTGTGATAATACGGCATGATGCGTAAATATGTATTCAATTTTTTCCCACATAGTATAAACTCTCCATTAATTTACTTAACCGAAACGAGTCCTACACCACATTTACACAAGTGTCAAAAACAAGTTATATTTTGCAAACAAAGAAATACAAAAAACAGCTGCTTGCAAAAGCAAACAGCTGTTTTTTAGTGGCGGAGAGTACAGGACTCGAACCTGTGCATCGGTATTCCCGATGACGGATTAGCAATCCGCTGCATTACCACTCTGCCAACTCTCCTTGGCACTGGGCTTATATTTAACTTAAGTTTATTTTTCCGTCAACAGTTTTTTTGTTTTTTTATTCATGAAAAACTATTGAAATAAAAGTCATGACAATAAAGCCTAAAAACACGGCCGCGGCTGATTTATTGCTGTTTTTCATCCCGTAGGTTTCCGGCAAAATCTCGTTGATGACCACAAACAACATGGTACCTCCGGCTAAAGCCATTCCATAAGGAATGATATTAAAGCTGATATCCATCAACAACAACCCAACCAAAGCTCCCACCGGTTGTATAAAACCGATAATAAAAGCCACGAAAGATGCTTTAAGTTTGGAATACCCTGCCCCGATTAAGGATATCGCGATTGTCAGACCTTCGGGAATATTATGAACGGCAATACCTATTACCAAAGACAACGGATTTATTATTGCCTCCGCACCATATGCCACTCCCACGGCTAATCCTTCGGGAAGTTTGTGCAAAGTTATGGCAATAATAAACAGCCAAGCTTTTTTCACATCAAAATTTGGTCCATGCCGTCCCATGGCGTTATGTTCATGTGGCAACACCAGATTTAATATCCACACCAACAACACGCCGGCAAAAATCGACAATACATAAGTCAAAGCATCTTGATACAAATTTTGTTCATCATATTTGATGATATCATTCATTGAAGGCACTAATAGCGAAAAGAACGATGCCGCCAACATCACTCCGGCCGCCAAATTAAGCAGCTGGTTAATTTCCGATTTTGAGTATCGTTTTTTTATAAATATACATAACCCGCCCAAACCGGTAAACATTCCGGCAGCCAATGCCGCCAACAATCCATGCATAAACACACTCATTTTTATTTCCTATCAAATAAATGGGCAATATCTTTAATTTTCAGTTCCACATAAGTCGGACGACCATGGTTACATTGTCCGGAGTGCGGAGTTTTTTCCATATCTCGGAGCAAGCGGTTCATTTCTTCAATATTAAGTCTTCTGCCCGCCCTCACCGATCCATGACACGCCATTGTCGCACAAACCAAGTGCAATTTTTCTTTTAGTTCAAATGCCCCGCCCCACTCAACCATTTGTTCGGCAATATCACGCACCAACCCGGCGACATCAATATTGCCGAGCAATGCCGGAATTTCACGCACGATAACGGCGGTGGTTCCGAATTCCTCAATTTCAAGCCCTAACTGCTGCAGCTGTTCGGCATTTTCCAAAATTCTGGATTTCTCAGCCGGATTGAGCTCAACAATTTCCGGAATTAAGAGCATCTGTGTTGCCTGTTTATGCTCACGCAAACCTTCTTTTAACTTCTCCATCACAATTCGTTCATGAGCTGCATGCTGATCAACGATTATAATACTCTCCGGCGTCTGCGATATGATATAAGTGTCGTTAAATTGAGCCTTTGCCAAACCCAACGGACCTATTTCTTCAACATCATTGACCTCAGGTTGAATTTCTGTCTTAAGTGAAAATTTGCGTTCCAACTCCGGTAAAACAGCTTGTGCACTTGCATGATTCGGACGACTTTGCCAAATATTCGAACCTGTTGCAAAAACAAATGGTTGCGGCTCTGATAATTCCATCGGCCTCGAATATTCCGGTGCCGCAATTTTATTTAAATCCAATGTATTAGAAGTTTTTCCCGAAGCTCTTTCTAAAGCATTTCTGATAGCTGTTACCAACAAGCCTCTGACCAAATTATTGTCATAAAATCTTACCTCGGCTTTTGTCGGATGCACATTGACATCAACATCTTCCGGCGGCAAATCAAAAAACAACGCACACATTGGGTAACGACCGGCAGTCAAAACATCCTGATAAGCACCTTTAATAGCTCCGAGCAACAGTTTATCGCGTACCGGGCGATTATTTACAAACAAAAATTGCGACAAAGAATTGGCTTTATTGAGTGTCGGCAAAGAAATATAACCGCTGATTTTCAGATTTTCGCGTTCTGTATCGATTAATATTGCATTATCTCTAAATTCTTTGCCCATAACGGCAGAAAGTCTTTCGATTCTCGCCTCAAACAAATCTCCGGTGGCGGCAGGATAATAAAATTTCTTTTTTCCATCGGCATATAAAGAAAAACTAACATCTGGATTAGCCAAAGCAATTCTTTGCAACACATCGACACACGCGGCGGTCTCGCTCACAGAGGTTTTAAGAAATTTTAATCTGGCCGGTGTTGCATAAAACAGATCCCTAACCTCGATTCTGGTTCCCTTATTGCAGGCTGCCGGTATGACCGCTGATTTTTGACCGCTGTTTACTTCAATTTTCCAACCGAAATCACCGCCTTTTTGTCTGGTTGTGATAGTCAGTCTGGAGACCGAAGCAATAGAAGGCAAAGCTTCTCCGCGAAAACCAAAGAAACAGATATTAAACAAGTTATCATCAGGTAATTTTGAAGTTGCATGCCGTTCAACCGCCAAATTAAGTTCTTCTGCATTCATACCTTTGCCGTTATCGGTTACGGCAATCAGTGTCTTTCCGCCCTCGGATAAGCTGACCTCGACACTGGCTGCACCGGCATCCAAGGCATTTTCGACCAATTCTTTAACCACCGAAGCCGGCCTTTCGACCA
This sequence comes from uncultured Pseudomonadota bacterium, assembly GCA_949292335.1. Lineage (GTDB taxonomy): Bacteria > Pseudomonadota > Alphaproteobacteria > RF32 > CAG-239 > CAZU01. Next base: position 31,654 of record CASEYY010000016.1, on the reverse strand, counting down.
CCTCGCCGGCGGCAATTTGGTTAACAAGGTTTGAAGGCAGGATTCTTATCGGCATTTATTTTCTCATTTTTTTAATCATTTTGATTAAAGCTCTGGTCGAGGAATCATGCTCTTTACTTTCATGACTGCCCTGCAACTCCGGCAAAATTTTCAAAGCCATTTGCTTTCCGAGTTCAACTCCCATTTGGTCAAATGAATCAATATTCCAAATAATTCCTTCGACAAAAGTTTTATGCTCATACATTGCCACCAACATACCTAAAGCGTAAGCATCAATTTTTTTGAATATTATGGTATTTGAGGGACGATTTCCCTTAAAGCTTTTATATTTTTTGAGCTTATTTATTTCCTCTGCCGACTTTCCGGCAGCTTTCAACTCACTGGCAGCCTCGGTCACGGTTTTTCCTTTCATCAAAGCTTCGCTCTGAGCCAAGACATTAGCCAACAAAATTTCGTGATGCTCGCCAATCTCATTATGTGAGATTGCCGGTACGATGAAATCGCAAGGCACAAAGCCGGTTCCCTGGTGAATCATTTGGAAAAACGAGTGTTGCACATCGGTCCCCGCTCCACCGAAAATCACCGGAGAAGTTTGGTAATTGATGAATTTATTATCAAGATTAACAAACTTACCGTTGCTTTCCATTACCAACTGTTGCAAATAAGCCGGTAAATAAGTCAAATACTGATCATAAGCCACTACGGCATGATTGCGAACATTGAAAAAGTTATTGTACCAAACACTTAAAAGAGCTAAGATAAGCGGAATATTTTTGTCAGCTTCGCTATTAAAAAAATGCTTATCCATTTCGTTAGCTCCGGCTAACATTTTTTCAAAATTCTCATATCCGGCGGCAATGGCAATAATCAAGCCAATAGCCGACCACATCGAATATCTGCCGCCGACGAAATCCCAAAATTCAAACATATTTGCGGTATCTATACCGAATTTAGCCACTTCTTCGGCGTTAGTCGAAACGGCCACAAAATGTTTTGACACCGCAGGCTCCCCCAAAGCATCGACCAGCCAATGACGACAAGTTTTGGCATTGGTCAAAGTTTCGATAGTGGTAAATGTCTTTGAGCAAACAATAAACAAGGTAGTTTCGGGATCTAACTTACTCAAGACTTCGGCACAAGCCGTCCCGTCAATATTGGAAATAAAGTAGCAATTAAGACCTTTTCCCCAATATTTTTTCAAGGCCTCAACCGCCATTTTCGGTCCCAAATCCGAACCTCCGATACCGATATTAACAATATTGGTAAGTTTTTTACCGGTATGACCTTTAAACTTGCCCAGACGAACCGCCTCGGAAAAACTTTTAATTTTAGCTAAGACAGCGTTAATTTCCGGCATCACATTTTTACCGTCGACATAAATAGGGGTATTATCAATGTTGCGTAAAGCAGTGTGCAAAACCGCTCTGTTTTCGGTAATATTTATTTTATCACCGGCAAACATTTGTTCGATTTTCTGCTTAACTTTTGCTTGTTTGGCCAATCTTAACAAATATTCAAAAGTTTTGTCGTCAATAATATTTTTGGAAAAATCGAGTACCATATTATCAAGCTTCAAAGTAAACTTTTCGGCTCTTTTCGGATCTTTGGCAAACATATCACGCATCTGAATTTTACGCATTTTTTTGGCTTGGCTTACAAGTTTTTTCCAAGCAGATGATTTATTAATTTCCTTAGATCTTCCGAACATTATTAATTTCCTTCCTTAAAATTTCCGATTTCCGCCCGCAAAATTTCTTTGGTAAAATACTTAGCTGCGGCATCGTTCAACTGTTGTAAAGTTACGGCATTTACATAGTCGTTGCGTTTTTGTAAAAAATCCAATCCCAAATCATATTTCTGCATCATAACCAACATATCGGCAATTCCGTCGATTGAAGCAAAACGCAAATTATACGATGAAGTTAAATAATTTTTGGCGGCCGTAAGTTCATCTTCGCTAAATCCTTCTTTAGCAACATTCAACCACTCATCATAGAACATATTTTGAGCCCTGACATAATTATCGGGAGTGGTTGAAAATCCGGCTACCAACAAATTGGCTTTATTTGTTATCACTAAAGCCGAATAAGCCCCGTAAGTGAGACCTTCTTTTTCACGCAAACTCATATTAATTTTTGAATTTAGCCCGGAGCCCCCGAAAATATAATTAGCTATATATAAGGAGTAAAAATCTTCGCATTTGCGGCAAGTTCCCATTCCGGCAAAAGTCACTATGGTCTGTCCGCTTTTTCTGTTTATTTGCAAAGGTTCTTGTTGCCAATTAATATGCAAAGGAGGCAAGTTTTTAGCCTGCGGCTTATCCGGTAGCTCGGAAAAAATACCGGCAATCAAATGAGCTGCTTCTTCTTTATTCAAATCACCGGCAATTCCCAAATGTAAATTTTCTTTTGCCAAATTATTTTTAACAAAATTTTTCAAATCCCGTCTTTTTAATGCGTTCACGGATTCTTCCGTACCCAACGGATTCTTGGCATAGGGATGGTCTTGATAAATTTTCTTATTAAATTCAAGCTGTAATTCTTTTTGCGGATTTTCTTTTTCGGTTTTTAAGACCTTAATGGTTTGAGCCTTAGCCAACTTGAAATATTCATTTTCGAAATTAGGTTTAAGCAAGATATTTTTCAAAATATCGACGGCTTGGGGTAAATTTTCTTTAGGTGTAACCAAGGTGCCGGCAAACCAGTCTTTATTAGCCGAAAAGGCAATTTTAATACCGTTAACCGCCATTTGCTCTTTCAAATCTTTGGCCGAATATTCACCGGCCCCGTCCTTAATTGTTGCCGCACTCAAAGCAACCAAACCTTCTTTTCCGTTTTCCTCATAGGCGGTTCCGGCCTCATCAAACAAGAAGCTCACCGCTACCAACGGATTGGTATTTTCTTCCATAAAATAAGCCTTGGTTTTTAGAGATGGTACGAATATTTCTTCGACATTACCTTGGAAGCTGCGATTTTTAAGTACGGAATTTTCCACCAAATATTTCAATTCAAAATCATTACCTGCTCCGTAAACGAACCAAGCGATTGCGGCCAGCAAAGCACATATCACCCAATATGAACTGCTTTTGGTTTTAAGATAAGCCGGTTTTTTACTCATTTACGGTCTCCTCAGGATATAAAATTCCGGTAACTTGCGGAGCTTTTTGCCATAAATCTTCTGCCACCTGCCTTACCTCATCAAACGAAACCTCATTTATTTTTTCGGCATACATATCAACATACTCCAAGCTCCCTCCGACCGCAGCCACTCTGCCGGTTATCTGAGCTAAAGTTTCGGGATTATCTTTCAGATAAACCATATCGGCCAACAATTTTCTTTTAACCAGATTCAGTTTTTCTTCCGTCAGGTTTTTCAAAGCCCTCTGCCACGATTTTAACAGCTTAGCCTCAAATTCATCGGTATTGATATCTGCCGGAACCGCACTTATGACAAAAGAGCCATAGCTTTTGACAACCCCGTCATACCCCGTATCAATACTCAAGGCCGCCTTATCCTTAACAACCATATCCTGATATAAAGGGGCATTTTCATCCCCGCACAGATATTGGCTCAACAATTCCAAGGCATAAACTTTGTCCGCATCATGATTAAGTGAGGGAGCTACGAATATTTTCACAAATCGTTTGAGTTTAACATCCGGCAACGACATTTCCAAGCGAGCCTTATAATTTTCAGCTATTTGAGGATAGTCTGCTTTTTCCGTCTGCGTTGCCTTTATATTGCCGTAATATTTCTCGGCCAACTCTTTCGCCGTTTTAACATCAATATCGCCCGAAAGTACCAACACCGCATTATTCGGAGCATAATATTTGTTATAAAATTCTTTGGCATCATCAACACTTAAACCGGCAATATCGCTGTCATAACCGGTTATCGGAGTTCCGTAGGGATGTTCCTGCCACAAAATTTTGTTCAAATTCTCAAAAAACTTTGCTGCCGGATTATTTTCTATCACCTGTTTTCTTTCTTGAAAAACGATATCTCTCTCGGTTACGAATGTGTCTTCATCAAAGGCCAAACCCCGCATTCTGTCGGCCTCTAAAAACATCGCCAACTCAAGTCTGCTGACATCTAAGAATTGATGGTAAGCGGTAACATCCTGAGCGGTAAAAGCGTTACTTTCGGCCCCGTTTTCTTCCAAGACTTTATTTAAGGTTTGTTTTTCAACCTTGTCGGTACCGCGAAACATCATATGTTCCAACAAATGAGCAATACCTTTTTGTCCAGCCTTTTCATCGGCGGCACCCACTTTATAAAACAGCATTTGTTTGACAATCGGAGCTTTATGATTTTCAATCACGATAACTTGCAAACCGTTATCAAGATAAAAATCTTCCATAGCAAAGTTTTGAGCTTTTACCTCAAACGAAAAAAGAGCCCCGAACAGAGCCGTTAAAATTGCAAAATATTTCTGCATTATTCACCTATTCGGCAGATTTGGCGGAGATTTGCGGACGCACATCAAACTCCGGCGGCAAAGACAAAGGTTTTTTCTCTTCGACCACGGTTTCGTCGGGAGCCTTTTTAGCAAGACCTAAATTTTCCTTATTAAAATACGAACAAGCCGACAAACAAACCAGTACGGCCACCAACAATATTTTTTTCATTTTTCCCCCTTTTTATACACTCTGTCAAATATAGCCTGAGCAATAATAATTGCCGCACCGATACAAATGCAACTGTCCGCGGCATTAAAAGCCGGCCAATGCCATTCACCGACATGGAAATCCAAAAAATCAAATACGGCACCGAAACGCACACGGTCAATAACATTTCCGACTGCTCCGCCCATGATTAAGCCCAAGGCAATTTGCGTCAATCGATTTTCTTCTTTTCTCAACCACATCAAGAGCATAATAACGATTATAACGGCCAATGCCGACAATATCCAAGCCCCTGCGTTACCGTAATTATTTAGCATCGAAAAACTGACCCCGGTGTTCCAAGTTCTAACGATATTAAAATAATTACCGAAAGGTTCATAGGCATTGACCCCCAAAAAGCCCAAAATCCAAAATTTGGTTAACTGATCAACAACTACGGCGATTAAAGCCACGGAGATTCCCAATATCACTTTCCAAATCCTTTTATTTGCAAAAATAAAACAAAAACAGTCCCCATACTAAGACAAAAAAGCATTCATCACAAGAATACTTACCAAGATACTAACAACAAAGCACTATAAGATCAGAACATTTTCTTCTTGCGTAAGAATAAAATAGCTAGGATGGTCAACAGAACCGAAGTTGCCAAGACATACCAAAATCCATATTTACTATCCAACAGAGGCAAAGTCAAATTCATTCCCCAAAAGCTGGCCAGCATGGTAGGAATTGAAAGTATAATGGTGATTGTTGCCAAAAACTTCATAACTTGATTGACATTATTATTAATTACCGAAGCAAAACCGTCCATCATACTCTCAAGAATGGTTCTGTGCATATCGACCATCTCGATAGCCTGTTTATTTTCGATCATAATATCTTCAAGAAAATCAATATCATCTTCGGTAAAAGTGGTATTGGTAAAAGTCATTTTACTGCGGACTATTCTCAGCAGCTTTTGCAAGACCATCTGGTTATCACGCAAAGCGGTAGTAAAATAGACCAATGATTTTTGAATTTCCATCAGTTGAAACAACTCTTTATTACTGGTGGTATTTCGGAGGCTGTATTCAATAGATTCGGTTTTGCGGTTGATAATTTTCAAATAACGCAAGTAGAATTGTGTTGCCTTATACAAAATAGTCAACATCATTCCCGGTTTATTTTGGGTACTGAAAGTATTGGCCGTAGCTCTGGTAAAAGCACCGATAATACGATTTTCTCTAGAGCAGATGGTAATAAAATTTTTAGGAGTAAATATCATGGAGCACGGCAAAGTATCAAAATATCCGTCATCATCAAGCAATGGTAAATTAACAATTACCATAAAATTATTTCCCTCGTGTTCGATACGCGATCTTTCATCAATATCCAAAGAAGTCTTTATGGTATCGACATCCCAATCGATCCATGAGGCAATTTTTTCCAAATCTTCACTGCTTGGGTTTATAAGATTAATCCACGATCCCGGATACAAGCGATTTTTTTTAAGTTTGACGAGTTTTCCGTTAGCATCAGTTCTGCAAACCTTAAACATGAGCTTTAACCTCCTCTCGTAATCGCGTGAAATAGAAGAAATAAATCTATGGCGTCTCCGTTTGGCATAAAAAAAGCTTTATTTTGGTGCGGCCAAAAGGACTTGAACCTTCACGGGAGTTCTCCCACAACCACCTCAAGGTTGCGCGTCTACCAATTCCGCCATGGCCGCTTTATCGATAAAGCTGTCCCTAGAGATAAAGCACAAAACAAAAATAATCAAGTATTTTTTTGTACCTATTCTAAAATTTAATTAATTTATTCTTATTCTGAACCAAAACAATGCGACATTACCAAAATTTTCAAGTCCCGGCACATATGCCATTTGCAAAGCTGTTTCTTTATATTCTATTCCGGCAATCGGCAAAGGCATTGGAATTGGAATGTAATAGTATTCCTCGCGTTGTGTCATTCCGATGGTATAACCTATTCCGGCCTTCCAATCGCCGTTACTGGTAAGATTCCAGTTTTTTTGATAAGCAAAACCGGCCACGGTTTCCAATTTGCTGTTTGAATCCTCAAAAGCAAACGCATACAATCCGTACCAATCACCCTTCTCATCATACAAAGATTTACCAATTCCAAAACCAAAAGCATTTTCGTTATATTTTGCAATATGCTCATCATCATAAGCAAAACGATTATGCCAGGCATAAAATGGAATATAGGCATCATAATGCCCCAAACTTATAATTGACTCGGAAGCATCGGAGACATCTTTTATCCAATCATCGAGCCAATCTGCTCTGGCTTCATAAGACAAAAGTACAACACATAAAAAAGTCCATATTTTTAAACTTTTCATTATTATAAAATCCGTAAAACTAAATTTTGACGAGATGTATGTATTAAATCAACCTGCTTTTGTCAATAGCTGCCTTTACAAAAGAGACAAATAAAGGAGCCGGATCAAACGGCTTTGATTTTAATTCCGGATGGAACTGCACGGCAACAAACCACGGATGATCTTTTATCTCCACGATTTCCGGCAATTTACCGTCGGGGGACTTTCCGACGATATCCATCCCCGAACGTCTTAAAGTATCTTCGTATTTCATATTCACTTCATATCTGTGGCGATGTCTTTCCGATATCTTTTCCCTACCATAAATTTTAGCGGTTAAGGAATTAGGAGCCAATACACAATCGTAAGCACCCAATCGCATGGTGCCGCCGAGATCACCGTCCTTATGCCTGATTTGCTTGGCTCCCTCTTTATCCCATTCGGTCATCAAACCCACAACCGGCTCACAATCAGCACTAAATTCGGTAGTTCCTGCATTTTTTATTCCTGCCACATTTCTCATGGTTTCGATTACGGCCATTTGCATACCGAAACAAATACCTAAGAACGGAATTTTATGTTCTCTGGCATATTTTATGGCATTAATTTTTCCTTCGGTACCGCGTTGTCCGAATCCTCCCGGAACCAGTATGGCACTGACATCATTCAAATGCTCATCCGGCGACTCCGTTTCTAAAATTTCAGAATCTATCCACTTTACTTTCACCTTATATTTATTGGCAATACCGCCGTGAGTTAAAGCTTCATTAAGAGATTTATAAGCTTCCAGCAACTTAACATATTTGCCCACCACGGCAATTCTGACCTCGCCTTCGGGATGCCTAATATTTTCCAAAATTCTTTCCCACTTGCTTAAATCCGGTTCACTGTCACAAGCAATTCCGAAATGTCTGCACACTGCTTTATCCATACCCTCACGAGAATAAGCAATCGGGACTTCATAAATGCTCGACACATCCAAAGCCGCAATAACATTTTCTTCTCTGATATTGCAGAACAATGCAATCTTGCGTTTTTCGTTTTGCGGAATTGGCATTTGCGAACGACACAATAGCATATCCGGTTGAATTCCGTATTCTTGCAGTTTTTTAACCGAGTGTTGCGTTGGTTTGGTTTTAAGCTCACCGGCGGTTGGAATATACGGCAATAAGGTTACATGAATAAACATGGCTCTTTCCCTGCCCAATTCATATGCTACCTGACGAATGGCTTCCAAATACGGCTGGCCTTCAATATCACCGACGGTACCGCCGATTTCACAAAGCACAAAGTCCTCGTCTGTAATATCCGAAAGAATAAAATCTTTAATTTCATTGGTAACATGAGGAATGACCTGAATTGTAGCTCCGAGATAATCTCCGTGCCTTTCTTTGTCAATTACGCGTTGATAAATTTTTCCGGTTGTAACACTATCGGTTTTATGGCAAGGCACACCGGAAAATCTTTCATAATGTCCCAAATCCAAATCAGTTTCGGCACCGTCGTCGGTAACAAACACCTCGCCATGTTGATAAGGGCTCATTGTTCCCGGATCAACATTAAGATACGGATCGAGTTTTCTCATCCTAACCTTAAACCCTCTGGACTGCAGAATAGAAGACAACGAAGCCGAAGCCAACCCTTTTCCCAAAGAAGAGACCACACCGCCGGTAATAAATATAAATTTGGTATTTTCAGACATTTTCAAATTCCCGTTATATAAATATTTCAAAGAGTTAAGGGCACCTTCCCTAATTTATTGGAAAGATGCCCTTAAGTTATCTATCATAATGTTGTTCCTTATTTTTCTGCCACCGGAGCCTGCGGAATATCATTAGCCGGATTATTGGCCGGCACGGTTTGTTCGGCAGCCGCCTTATCCAATAAAGACTCGGCCGGTCTGGCTTGTCCGCGATAATACAAAGCCAAAGAAATACTGGTAACAAACAACAAAGTAGCTAATATTGCCGTAGTTCTGGTGAGCAAATTTCCGGTACCTCTGACACTCAAAAAGCTCGATGCTCCCGAACCGCCGCCCAAGCCGTCCAACGCACCGCCGGTGGATCTTTGCATTAATATACAAGCCACCAAGAAAATGCAAACCAACAAATGAATAACCAATAAAACTGTTCCCATTTTAATTTTCCTTATCTAATTCAAATTAACAACCGGCATTATCGGCAATAGCCATAAAATCGGCTGATTTCAAGCTAGCCCCACCGATAAGAGCTCCGTCGACATCAGGCAAAGCGAGTAATTCTTTGGCATTATTCGGTTTAACCGAACCACCGTAGAGGATTCGCATTTTATTAGCTTGGGCTCTTCCCAATTTTTTAGCCAAGACCTTACGAACGGCGGCATGAACATCCTCGACATCTTGAGCTGTCGGAGTTTTACCGGTACCGATGGCCCAAACCGGTTCATAAGCGATGACCGTATTTTTGGCGTCAGCACACTCCGGTACCGAACCCAAAATTTGCTTTGAGCAAACATCAATGGTTTTACCCTCGTCGCGTTGTTGCAAAGTCTCTCCGATACAAATAATTGTTTTCAAACCGCTTTTATGAGCGGCGACAGCCTTCTTGCACACCAACTCATCGGATTCGCCATGATCGGCTCTTCTTTCGGAGTGCCCCAAAATGACATAAGAGCAACCCAAATCGGTAAGCATCAAAGGGCTAATATCTCCGGTGTGAGCACCTTTTTCCTCAAAATGACAATCCTGCCCACCCAGAGCCACTTTAGCTCCACGCAAAGCTTTTTTAACCAAAGCCAAAATGGTAAACGGCGGGCAAACTACAAATTCGCAATCTCTTTTTTTAGCTTTAACAGCGGCGGCCACTTCCTTAGCCAAATTTACTCCGTCGGTGGACAAACCGTTCATTTTCCAGTTTCCGGCAATCATCATTTTGCGTGCCATAACAAACTCCTCATTTATCAAAATTATCAAATTAACCTACCTTCTAGCATAGTAAGAAAAACTTTTCAACACCAATATTTGAGTAGTTGTATAAAATAATAAAGGTATTATAATCGGCAAAGATTTTGATATATGTGGATATATTTTTCAAGGAACGGATAACAATGATAAGTAAAATAAGAAAATATCAAGACTCGTGGTTAACCAAACTGATTTTGGCACTCACGGCATTAAGTTTCATGTCTTTGTTCGGAATTTCGGGCTATGTAAATTCTGCCGGCAAGAATCGTGCCGTTTTGAAAGTGGATAACATGGAAATTCTGCAAGATGAGATGAACGCCAAGTTGCAAGACAGCATCCGTAAATCGCAAAAAGTCTTGGGTTACGAGCTGGAATTAAACGATGATACCAGAAAAGATATCTTAAGCTCACTGGTCAAACAAAACCTCACCGATATGATTATCATGCGGGAGGCACAAAAAGAAGATGCCAGCATATCCGATGAATTGATACAACAGATTATAGCCTCGCAACCTGAGTTTATGGACGCCTCCGGTCGCTTCAGCCCCGAACTTTTGCGTCGCCAACTTTCTTATTTTGACATGAGCGAGAAAGAGTACATCAACAACTTAAAACAAAATATTTTAAGCCGCCACTTGGTGTATTCTCCGGTCGAAAACATAGCTTTTCCGCAGTTTATGAATAAATATTATTCTCAAATTGCCAATCAGGAGAAAGTTTTTGCTTATATAAGTATTGATCCTTCGACCATGAAAATCGACCGTGACATTACGGAAGAAGAAATTGAGCAATATTACGAAGATTTTGCTCCGCAATTTGAAGAAGCCGAAAATCGCGATGTTAGTTTTATCAATCTAAAAATTGCCGACTTGGCCGAAAAGATGCAAATATCGGATGACGACATATCCTCCTACTATCAAGATAACCTTGCTGATTATGTAGTTCCGGAAACCCGTCAGGCATTACAGATGGTATTTGACAGCGAAGAAGCTGCCGTAGAAGCTGTTAACTTGCTAAAAGGCGGCAAAGATTTCTACGATGTTGCCCTGCAAAAAGCCAATCAGGACAAACAAACCACGGAATTAGGTGATGTTACGGCCGATTCTTTATTACCGGAACTTTCACAAGATGTTTTTGACGCCAAAGTAAACGAGATTGTCGGTCCGATCCAATCAGATTTTGGCTGGCACCTCATTAGAGTTACCAAAATAACTCCCAAAAAAGAAACACCGCTTTCCGAAGTTAAAAACAGAATTAGGCACATTCTGCAACAAGAATACGCTTACGAAAAAGCCCTTGAGGTCATGCACGAAATTGATGATATGATAGGCAGCGGATCTTCTCTAGATGACATATCCGACAAATATGATACTAAAATTATCTCCATAAAAGGTTTAAGAGAAGACGGCAGCTACAAATCATTAAGCAATAAAGAATACTCCGAGTTGGTATCATCTTCCGATTTCATTGATACGGCATTTTCATACAACGAAAATGAGATTACCCAAACCATAGAAACCGAGGACAGTTTTGTTTTGGCCTCCGTAAACAAGATTGATGAAGCCAGAATCAAAGAGTTAGAACAGGTTCGTCCCGAAATTGTCAAGATTTGGGCTGAGAATGAAAAATCGGCGATTGCCCAAGAAATTGTTAATGACATTGTCGCCAACTTGGATGAAGGAGATTCCTTATCGGATATAGCTTCAAGATTCAACCTTAAGCTTAACCAAACTCAACCTTTGAAAAAAGGCGAAGCTTTTGCCAAACTAAATTCTTTACAACTCAACGAGGTATTCCAAACCCCATTGAACGAATATCGCCTTATCTCCGGCGGCGGAGTTACCAATATCGTTTCCCCAGTTAAGGTTATTAAAGCCAAGTCTGGTAGTGAGCAGCAACTTGAAAGTATTAATTTTGAGATGCAGAAAGCGTTAGAAGACAATCTGGCGTCTGAGTTGATAGATGACTACGCCAAAGAAATGGATGTCAGAATTAAATACAAGTTGTTAGGCTTGGAGAACTAAACCAAAAAAGTCCGGACTCAGCGTCCGGACTTTTTATAAAAGTGAAAAGCTAGGCAATAATATTTGGTGTCATTTTAGACTCGACCGTCTTAATCTTCTGTTTCACACCGGTTTTAAGGATATTAAGTTGTTTAGCCTTAAAGAAATCGATCGTTCTGTTATCCTTAACCAAGTGGTGAATATCGGATCTGACGCGTCTTTCTTCCAGTTTCAGCTCACAAAGTTGTTGCAACAAGCGAGCATTTTGATTCTGGTTCAACATAAAAAAAAGCCCTTTCAATAAAAAATCTTATTAAATCACATTTTTTTCTGGAAAATATCTCTTAAATCTGTATTAGTATACACCAAAATGACAAATAATGCAACAATTTAAAAAGGAGTCTTTTAAGCTATGAGTGAAATTAAAAGAATAGGAGTTCTTACCTCAGGCGGCGATTGTGCCGGCCTTAATGCCGTAATCAGTTCGGTTGTTGAAGCAGCCGAAAAGAAAGGTTGGGAAGTTTATGGGATAAACGACGGCACCGAAGGCATTACCGAAAAGCCGCACCGTTATGAAGTTTTAACGGTTAAAAATTTTAGCGACTCGCCCTGGCCTCGTCTGAGCGGCTCATATTTAGGCTCTCTAAACAAAGGAATGCGTATAGAATCACTGGAAGAAGTTTCCAAGAGATTTGCCACCGGCGTTAAAGAACTTGGTCTTGATGCGATTGTTGTTGTCGGCGGCGACGGCAGTATGAATATTGTCTCCAATATGTGCCGTGGCTCCATGGTACGAATTATCGGCATTCCCAAGACTATTGATAACGACACTCCGATTACGGAATTTTCGGTAGGTTTCCAAACTGCCGTACAGTACTGCACCACAGCCATTGACAGTCTGGAACTAACCGCACGTTCGCACAACCGAGCCATGATTACCGAGGTTATGGGACGCGATGCCGGCCACTTGGCATTACACTCAGCTTTAGCAGGTAATGCCGATGTTTGCTTAATTCCCGAAATTCCTTATACCATCAACGGAATTATCAATAAGTTAAAAGAAATCAAAGCTCGCGGTCGCAACCACGCCGTTATTGTTGTGTCCGAAGGTCTAAAGACCGAAGACGGTACTCCGGTTACCAATCGTAAAAATATGGTCGGAGAAATGATTTACGGTGGTATCGGCCAATATTTATGCGGCGAAATAAGCAAAGTTTACAACGACTTCCAATTCCGCGTCACCACTCTCGGTCACTTACAAAGATCAGGTGTTCCGGTAGCCTTTGACCGTCTTTTAGCTTCGCTTTTTGGTGCCAAAGCAGTCGAATTGCTTGCTCAAGGCGAAGATAATAAAATGGTTGTCTGGAAAAACGGAGAAGTTTCTGCCGTTGAATTAAATGATGTTGTAAAAGCCGGTACTACTTTGGTTGATCCTAAAGGCAAGTATGTAAAAGCCGCCAAAGACTTAGGCATCTATATCGGAGAAATTTAACAATAATTCACGATAAAAAATTTTCAACTTTTTATTGAAAACCCCGTTTTCGATTATACTTAAATAAGTAGCTTTGTGAAAAGCTGCTTATTTTTTTTAATTTAGAAAAAGGAGAAATAAAAATGACCGAAGGTGTACGTTACCCAACTTTTGCATTTATTACCGGAGGAGCCGGACAAGCCGATGACGGAATTCCGCCGCAACCCTTTGAAACATTCTGCTACGACTCTGCATTAATGCAGGCCAAGATAGAAAACTTTAATGTTATCCCCTATACCTCGGTTCTTCCCAAAGAATTATTCGGCAAAATTGTTCCGTTAAATGATAAGATTGTAAAACAATTCAAACATGGAGCTGTTTTAGAAGTAATTATGGCCGCCAACGGAGCCAGCCGTGATGACCACAAGGCTGTTGCCACCGGATTAGGCGTATGCTGGGGCAAAAATAAAAAAGGAGAATTAATCGGAGGCTGGGCTGCCGAATATGTAGAATATTTTGATACTTTCATTGATGACGAAATTGCCAAAGGTCATGCGGAAATGTGGCTAAACAAATCATTAAAGCATGAGCTTGAAATTCGCGGTGTTGAGAAGCACTCAGAATTTCAAATGTGGCACAATTATGTCAACATTACCCAACAATTTGGTTACAGTCTGACAGCCATGGGATTCTTAAACTTTGAACATGCCCCGGCCGTAAAATTATAGTCGGCAATATTAGATTTGCGGAGCAATAGCTAAATTGCTCCGCAAAATTCATTAAAAGGATACAAAGATGAAAGAAACAAAATCAAAAACTTCAACAACGGGCAGGAACCAGGGAGGACTCGGAGTATTGGCTCTAGCCGCCATCGTTATCAGCTCAATGATAGGCGGAGGAATATACTCATTACCGCAAAATATGGCTTCCGGAGCCTCTGCCGGAGCAGTTCTTTTAGCATGGGTAATAACCGGTATAGGCATATACTTCATTGCCCGCACATTTTCAATTTTATCCATGGCCAGACCGGATTTGACCACGGGAATTTACTCATACAGCCGTGCCGGATTCGGACAATACAGCGGTTTTACCATTGGTTGGTCATATTGGCTATGTCAGGTTTGCGGTAATGTCGGTTATGCGGTTATAACCATGGATGCCCTCAATTATTTTTTCCCGCCGCATTTTGCCGGCGGCAACAACCTTCCCTCAATCATCGGCGGTTCGATAATTATCTGGTGTTTTAACTTTTTGGTATTAAAGGGCGTTAAGCAAGCCAGTATCGTCAACAGTATCGGCACGATTATCAAAATTGTTCCTTTGCTATTGTTTATTGTGATTATGGCATTTTTATTTCACCTTGACAAATTTGATTTTGACTTTTGGGGCGAAGCCGTTGCCACCAAAGCCAAATTAGGAGATTTAAGTGCCCAAATCAAAAGCACCATGTTGGTTACCTTATGGTCTTTCATCGGCATTGAAGGAGCTGTAGTGATGTCAAAACGAGCCAAATCGGCCTCTGACATCGGTCCGGCGACCATATTAGGCTTTTTAGGATGTTTGATAATTTATATTTTGCTCTCTTTATTGCCGTTTGGCTATATGTCGCAACCAGAACTGGCCGCAGTTGCCAACCCGTCAACTGCCGGTATTTTAGAGCAGTCAGTAGGCAAATGGGGAGCTTGGGTAATGAATATCGGTCTGGTTATATCGGTACTTACCAGTTGGCTGGCTTGGACCATGGTAACGGCACAGATTCCGCAAGCTGCCGCCGAAGACGGTACTTTTCCCAAGGCCTTTGCCAAAGAAAACCATAACGGTGCTCCTTCGGTTTCATTGGTCATAACATCGATTGCCATGCAATTATTTTTATTGTTGGTTTATTTTTCCAACAATGCCTGGAACACCATGTTGTCCATCACCAGTGTAATGGTTTTGCCTGCCTATTTTGCCTCCTGTGCTTATTTGTGGAAGATATGCGAAGACGGCGAATACCCGCAAGATATTATTTACAAACGCAGCGGAGCATTATTTACCTCCCTAATCGGAGCTTTATATGCACTATGGTTAATTTATGCCGCAGGCCTGCAATATCTGCTCATGGCGGTAATAATAATAGCCTTGGGCATTCCGGTTTATATTTGGGCCAGAAAAGAAAACGCCCCTGCTGAAAAAATATTTACTTCCTCGGAAAAAATATTGGCCACTATATTAATTATAATAGCCTTAGCAGCTATTTATGCCATGGCAAGAGGTTTGGTAAATATCTAAATTAAAAGAGCCCTTTCTTTGCAAAGAAAGGGCTCTTTTTTTTACCATTTGCCGTAATGAATTTTTTCTTGTCTAAACCTGTCTTGCGGTTGTACCGGAATCTTAGTCGGATACCCCACGACAACCAAAGCATTGGGTTTCACATTTTCCGGCAATCCAAGCAGTTTTTGAAACTCTTTCATCCTGTCTTCATAAGGATAAATAGCACACCAACAAGCACCCAAACCCTTGCCATGGATTGCCAACAAAAGATTTTCGACCGCGGCCGAAGTATCAACCACCCAGAAGTTTTCATCTAACTGTTGGTTGGTATCACCGCACACCACAATAGCAGCCGAAGCATCTTTCAAGAACGAGGCATGAGAATGAATTTGCATTATTTTATCTTTGGTTTCATCATCTTCGACCACCACAAACTCCCAAGGCTGACGATTACAACCCGAAGGAGCATACATGGCGATTTTCAGCAAATCTTCAATATCGGATTTTGCAAGTTTTTTTCCTTTTTCAAACTGACGCACCGACCGTCTGGTTAAAAGTCCGGCTTCCAAGAACATTAATTTCCTCCTTTTTCTGCTTTTAACTCTTCTTCATTGCGTTTTCTGAGTTCGCTGATTTCGCGTTTAATATCAGACATAACTTCGTCATAAGTCCGTCCGGACTTATCGGAAAAGATATTAAGCGTACGCAAATATCTGCGACGAATACCGCTCTGATAGTCCAAAATCATCTGGTAGAACAATTTTTCCTGATCATTTTCGGCCGTTTCCACCCGTTTTTTAGTTTCATACAGATTAACATCAACAAACGGTACAATGTCTTGTATCATTAATTTGCAGTTATTACCGGCAATTTCGGCCATACCGGACTGAATAAAATACTTTTCCTTAACCGAACCGTCATTATCAAGGATTTGCAATACGCCAAAGTCCAGAGCAAACACGCTCGGAGCCCTGTCCGGTAGAATATTTACCTCTGCTCTCACCGCCGGAATAATAACGCTTGGCACTTTTTTTTCCAAATAAATTTTATTTGGCAATGCAATAGTTAGAGCAATTTCTTTTTCCATATTGTCAAATCCTCAAAACAAAAACTAGACGGCTTGATCTTTCATTTTTTCGGCTTTTTGCAAGGCATCCTCTATAGTACCGACCATATAGAAAGCCTGCTCGGGAATATCGTCATATTTTCCTTCCAATATTCCTTTAAAGCCTTTAATTGTGTCTTCCAACTTAACAAACACACCCGGAGTACCTGTAAACACTTCGGCCACGTGGAACGGTTGAGATAAGAATCTCTGAATTTTACGAGCTCTGGCCACGGTCAATCGGTCATCGTCGGACAATTCATCCATACCCAAGATGGCAATAATATCTTGTAAAGACTTATATTTTTGCAAAATTTCTTGTACGCCGCGAGCAACACGATAATGTTCTTCACCGACGACTATGGGGTCTAGAATACGACTTGTAGAATCCAGCGGGTCAACAGCCGGGAAGATACCCAACTCGGAAATGGAACGCGACAACACGGTTGTGGCATCCAAGTGGGCAAAGGTTGTAGCCGGAGCCGGATCGGTCAAGTCATCGGCCGGCACATAAACGGCCTGCACCGAAGTAATGGAGCCGTTTTTGGTAGAGGTAATTCTCTCTTGCATGGCACCCATATCGGTACCCAAAGTCGGTTGATAACCAACGGCCGAAGGAATACGACCCAAAAGAGCCGATACTTCGGAACCTGCCTGTGTAAAGCGGAAGATGTTATCAACAAAGAACAACACATCTTGGTGAGCTTCATCGCGGAAATATTCGGCTTGGCTCAAACCGGTCAAAGCGACTCTGGCACGAGCTCCAGGCGGTTCATTCATTTGACCGTATACCAATACGGTTTTGGAATTATCTCCGTTCAAATCAATAATACCGGAATCGATCATTTCGTGATAGAGGTCGTTTCCTTCACGAGTTCTCTCGCCCACACCGGCAAACACGGAATATCCGCCGTGACCTTTAGCCACATTGTGAATCAACTCTTGAATAAGCACGGTTTTACCAACACCGGCACCACCGAACAAACCGATTTTACCACCCTTGGCATAAGGTTCGAGCAAATCAATAACTTTAATACCGGTAGTTAAGACTTCGGTTTCGGTAGATTGATCGACGAATGCCGGCGGTTCGCGGTGAATCGGATAATGATGTTCGGACTTGATTTCGCCGCGACCATCGACCGGATCACCGATAACATTGATAATTCTGCCCAGCATCGCTGGTCCAACCGGAACTTCGATTGGCTTTCCGGTATTAATTACTTCCTGACCTCTGACCAACCCGTCGGTTGCATCCATAGCAATACACCTGACCACATCTTCACCCAAGTGTTGTGAGACTTCCAACACCAACTTTTTACCGTTATTATCACAAGTAAGAGCGGTCAAAATACACGGCAATTCATTAACATTATCAAATTTTACATCAACGACGGCACCCGTAACCTGATCTACATGTCCCAAAGGTAAATCGGAAGCAACTTTGTTACTGCCGGCACTTTTCACTGTCTTAACTTTTTTCTCAACTTTTTTTACGGTTTCTTTTGCCATAACAATCTCCTGAAATAAAAACTACAAAGCCTCGGCTCCCGAGATAATCTCGGTTAATTCGGTTGTAATTGCCCCTTGACGCAGGCGGTTATATTTTAAGGTCAATTTTGCGATCATATCGTGAGCGTTTCGCGTTGCATTATCCATTGAGGTCATGCGAGCTCCCTGCTCACTGGTCTGAGAATTAATGAGCATTTGAAACATATCCGAAACCGACAACATAAAAATCACATCGGTAAAGATTTTTTCTTTTGCCGCATCATATTCATAAAAAGCATTTTCAAATTTTTCATCATACCGCTCGTCATTGATATCAATATCCAGATCAAACGGAAGGAATTGCTTTACGGTTACTTCTCGGCTGATTGCAGAGCGGAATTTGGTGTAAATGGTTTCACACACATCAAACTCTTTAACCATGAAAGCTTTGATCAAAGGTTCGACTATTTTTTCTACTTCTTTATAATCGACACCTTTAGCGGCGACGCCGGCCAAAGTTCTGATCATCATATCGGGGAATCTTCGTTTCAACGCGTCACCGACTTTTTTACCGATACAAATTGCCCCCACTTTTTTGTTTTGAGCGAGCAACTCGTTTATTCTTTTCATAGATTCCCGCAACACGGTCGCATTATAGCTGCCGCACAAGCCTCTGTCCGATGAAAATATCACCAGACAGTAGCTTTGCGGATTATTATTTTTTTGCATTATTACCGGATACAATGGAATAACACCGCTGTTAAGCTCTTGGAGTCTAATCTCTTTATAAAGCCTTCCGGCAATAGTAAGCAAACCTTCGCTATAGGTTTGGGATTTGGCAAGCAAATCTTGAGCTCGTCGCAGTCTTGCGGCTGCGACCATTTTCATCGCCGAAGTAATTTTTTGAGTAGATTTAATACTTCCGATACGAGTTCTTAATTCTTTCAAACCTGCCATAATTCAAATCCTATGCAGCTTTTTCTAGCTTTTCACAAAAATGTTTTAAGAACTTTTTGTAAAAAGCGGTTAATTTTTGCTCTGTTTCCTCAGAGATAATTTTAGATTCGGCTATCTCGGTCAAGATATCGGGATGATTTGCCCGCAAATCATTAAGGGCTTTCTCCTCAAATTCTCTGACCTTTGACACCTCGACCTTATCCAAATACCCTCTGACGCCGGCGAAAATAGCGGCCACCTCTTCTTGCATCGGCAACGGATTATATTGCGGTTGCTTGAGCATTTCGGTCAATCTGACACCGCGGTCGAGCAAGTTTTTGGTTGATTGGTCAAGATCGGACGCAAATTGAGCAAATGCGGCCATTTCACGATATTGAGCCAAATCCAGTTTCATGGTACCCGAAACTTGTTTCATAGCCTTCACCTGAGCGGCAGATCCCACACGAGAAACCGAGATACCGACATTTACGGCCGGTCTGATACCTTGGTAGAACAACGGTGTTTCCAAGAATATCTGTCCATCGGTAATTGAGATGACATTGGTCGGAATATAGGCCGACACATCACCGGCCTGAGTTTCGATAACCGGCAAAGCGGTCAAAGAACCGGCACCTTCCTCATCACTCATTTTTGCGGCACGTTCCAACAATCTTGAATGGAGATAGAATACATCACCCGGATAAGCCTCACGTCCTGGCGGACGGCGGAGCAACAACGACATCTGACGATAAGCCGTAGCCTGCTTGGATAAGTCATCATAGAAGATAACCGCGTGCATTTTATTATCACGGAAGAACTCACCCATTGCACAGCCCGAATAAGGAGCAATATATTGCAACGGAGCGGCATCCGAAGCGGTTGCGGCCACAACGATTGTGTAATCCATAGCACCGTAATCTTTCAAAGTTTTAACCACCTGAGCCACGGTAGATCTTTTTTGTCCTACGGCAACATAAACGCAATAAAGTTTTTCTTGTTCTGATTTTGCGGCATCATTAATTTTTTTCTGATTGATAATGGTATCAAGAATGATGGCGGTTTTACCGGTCTGTCTGTCACCGATAATAAGTTCGCGTTGACCGCGTCCGATTGGAATTAGCGAGTCGATAATTTTAATACCTGTCTGCATCGGTTCATGCACCGATTTTCTGGCTATAATACCGGGAGCTTTAACATCGGCGATTCTGTATTCGGCCGCTTTAATTTCGCCCAGACCGTCGATCGGAGTACCCAAAGCGTCGACCACGCGTCCCAGCAATTCTTTACCGACCGGCACGCTAACGATAGAATTGGTTCTTTTAACAATATCGCCTTCTTTAATATTTTGGTCAGATCCGAAAATGACCACACCGACATTATCTTCCTCCAAGTTAAGAGCCATACCCTTAACCCCGCAAGAAAATTCGACCAGCTCGCCGGCTTGCACTTCATCAAGGCCGTACACACGAGCAACACCGTCGCCGACAGAGAGCACTTTTCCGACCTGTGCCACATCTATTTTAACCTCGGAACCGGCAATTTTGTCTTTGATAATCGAAGATATTTCACTTGCAGATACAGACATATTATTTACCTTTCATCAATTTTTCCAAATAATTTATTTTCGTAGCCAAAGTATCGTCAAACATTTGCGAGCCGTATGTAATTCTGAGGCCGCCCATAATTGACGGATTTATGATATAATTAAGCACCACTTTCTTGGCGAGAAATTCTTCCAAAGTTTTTTGCAGCTTTTTATCTTGAGCTGCCGACAATTTACAAACTGTTTCCACATTTATCTCGACGATATTGTTTTCCTTATAATACAGTTCCAAGAATTCATCAAGCATCAAGCCGAGATTTCCCATGCGATTATTTTCCGACATAACCTTCAGACAGGATAAAGTTTCTTTGCCGATTCCAGAAATCTTAGCGATTTTATCGAGCACAGATACTTTATCTTCCTCAGACCACAGCGGGCATGAAAAATATTTTACCAAGTCGCTGTTTTCCGCTGCCAAAACTTGCAATTTTTTGACATCTTGCAAAACTTTATCAAGACATCCGGCATCTTTTGCCGCATCAAACAAAGCGGTAGAATATACGGCGGCGATTTTGGTTTTAGATGTTTTTTTCAATTTATTTTCCACTCCAACAATTAACGAACCTAAGTTTAAGCACCAATTAGTTTCTTTTTTATTAACAAAATTCAATAAAACGAATAAGGATCAATATCAACCTCAACTCTTACATTCGGCGACACCGGCACTTTTTTCAACCACTCACACAGAACTGATTGGATTTTAATGTTTTTTGCACATTTTAGCAAGAGGCGATAGCGATATTTATTGCGTAGGACGAATATCGGAGCCGGTGCCGGACCGAGTGTGGATATTTTATCATCGTTAAATGCGGTATGCCCCAACCGAATTGCCACTTTTTCGACTTCATCTTTTTTGGTTCCCGAAACGATAATTGCGGCGAGCTTACCGAACGGCGGCATTTTCAAGATTTTTCTGGTTTGTTTTTCCAGCCGATAAAACTCCTCGCTGTTTCTATTAGCCAAGGCTTGCAGCACGGCATTTTCCGGTTGCAAGGTCTGGAGATACACCTCTCCTTTTTTGCTGCCTCGACCGGCACGACCCGCCACTTGGGATAGAAGTTGAAATGTTCTTTCGGCGGCTCGCAAATCACCACCTGCAAGCCCCAAATCAGCGTCCACGATTCCCACCAAAGTTAGATCGGGAAAGTTATGTCCCTTAGCCAATATCTGTGTACCAATCAGTATGTCAATTTCGCCTTTTTCCATTTTTTCAATAACTTGCTTAACTTCTTTAAAGTTATTAACAAAATCAGACGACAAAACCGTTGTTTTTGCTAAAGGAAATCTATATTTTACCTCTTCTGCGATTCTCTCAACCCCCGGACCGCATGCCGTCAATCCGGTTTCTGAGTGACATTCCGGACACTCTTTCGGAATTTCGGTCATATATCCGCAATGATGACAAACCAATCTATTTATTCTCTGATGTTCGGTCAGCCAAGCCGTGCAATTCGGGCATTGGATTCTATGCCCGCAATCACGACAAATCACCAACGGGGCATACCCTCTTCTATTTAAAAACAACACACTCTGCCCGCCGTTTTCATAATTTGCTTTAAGTTTTTCACAAAGTGTCGGCGACAACCAAGATGTTCCGAAGCTCCCTTTTATCGGCTTATCTTTTTTCAAATCGATGATTTTTATTTCCGGCAGTTCTGCTTTGGCATAACGCGATTTAAGACAAACCTGATCATATTTCCCGTCATCGACATTGCAAATTGTTTCCAAGTCAGGCGTAGCCGTTGATAATATTACCGGAATTTGCTCGTATTTAGCCCGCACGACCGCCATATCTCGCCCTTGATAATTCACTACATCTTCTTGTTTAAAGGATAAATCATGGCTTTCATCAATAACAATTAATCCCAAATCGGTATATGGCAAAAACAACGCCGAACGAGCTCCAATGATGATTTTAACCTCACCTTTGGCAACAGCCTTCCAAGTGCTGACTCTTTCACTGTTTGTCAAAGCCGAATGCCATTCTGCCGGCTTAACCCCAAATCTTTTAGCAAATCTGCTCAACCACTGTGCCGTCAAACCTATTTCCGGCACCATTATCAAAACTTGTTTTCCTTGCTCAAAAGCCTTTTCTACCGCCTCAAAATAAACTTCGGTTTTACCGGATCCCGTAACACCGTTTAGCAACGTGACATTAAAACCATTTCCTACTTTCGCAGATAAATTATCGGCCGCTTTTTGCTGCTCATCGGTTAATTTCACTTTTTGAAATTTGCAAATCGGATTCTGATATTCTTTTTTCTTCTCAACCAACACTTCTTTTAAGACACCGGCATCAATCATGGTTTTGATAACCGCTTGCGAAACCCCTGCTCCGGCGGCAATTTCCGTACGATTAAACGGAGCAACTTTCAAAAAATCCATTACCCGCCACCTGGCATCGGAATTTTTAAGTTTTGCCTCACTCAAAGTTTTTCCGGATAGCTCATAAAGCTTGAGCATTTTCGGATCATCAAAAACCGATTTCACACTCAAAACCATTTTGAGCACCAATCCAGTAAATGCCATATTGTATTTAGCTACAAATTCAACAAACTGCCGCATATTTTCTTTTAGCGGCGGATAAGGTTCAACTTCAATGATTTTTTTGATTTTTTTGCTGTCAATATTGCTGGATTTTCCGATTTTCCATACTGCTCCGACCAAAACTTCTCTTCCGAAAGGCACTTTGACGATATCACCGAGTCCGACATTATCTTCGGCCTCATAGTCAAACACCTCGTTAAAAGGCAACGGCAATAACACACCTGCAATTCGCATATATTTCCTCCAGCCCCCACATCATAACACCGCTCCATTTTTTCTCAAACACCATTCCGATTTACTAACAACAAAGTCAGCAACATTTTATTAAATATTTTGTGTTCTACTGTTTTTTATGAAAGAAGAGATAACATATAAGGCTGCCCCTGCGGTTTTAGACCTCATAAATGACTGGCGTTCATGGCTTATCAACGAACGCGGTTATTCTTCGCGTACTCTGGATGCCTATTTAAGAGATTTATCTGCGTTTTTTAAGTTTTGGTCGGAATATTCCGAACAACTTCCGGATATAAAAGCCTTAAAAGAAATTGATGTCCGCACCTTTCGTGCTTTTTTAAGCCGCCGCAAACAACAAAATTTAAGCAAAAGCACCCTAGCCCGCGAATTGTCAACACTCAAAAGCTTTTTCAAATGGCTCAATCGCAACCATATTATTGACAATACTTCCATAAGTATTTTATCCTCGCCCAAGCAAGACAAAATACTCCCTAAAGCCCTAGATGTTGACCAGACGCTTAATTTACTTGATATGACGGCGGATTTTGCCAAAGAAGAGTGGCAAGGTCTTAGAGATGTCGCCATTTTTACAATACTTTACGGATGTGGTTTGCGAATTTCTGAAGCCTTGTCACTCAATCTCGGAGATATTAACCAAAACGACTTTCTCAAAATTCGAGGTAAAGGCAATAAAGAGCGGATTGTCCCGCTTTTACCCATAGTCAAAGAGAAAATCGCTGCCTACTTAGAAGCCTGCCCCTACAAACAAAACATCGGCGATGCTTTATTTTTGGGAGCAAGAGGTGAAAGAATAAGCCCTCGTATAGTACAAAGAACTTTAGCCAAGATACGCAATTATGCCAATTTACCGGAGAGTTTAACTCCGCACGCACTGCGTCACTCTTTTGCCACTCACCTTTTGGCTGAGGGAACTGATTTGCGTTCAATTCAAGAGCTGTTGGGTCATGCGTCCCTATCCACCACCCAACGCTACACCAATGTAGAGATTGAGCACCTAAAAAAAGAATATCAAAAGGCACATCTTCTGGAAGATTGACACTTTTAAAGTTTTTGATTTAACCGATAACAAAAAAATACCGGCTCAAATACGAACCGGTATCTTAAACTGAACAAATCAAAGTATTACTTCAATTTCTTTTCTACGAACTCTTCGTGTTTCTTTGACTTCTTATCATATTTTTTCAAAGACAACTTTTCCGGATGAGTTCTCGGATTTTTTTCAGCAAGATAAAATGTACCTGTACCGGCTGTACTTTCCAATTTTACTTTAACTTTTACTGCTTTAGCCATTTTTCATACTCTTAAATTAGGGTTACAATTCAAAACATTTGGACGTAATATACATTTTTTTTGCACTATGTCAACCAATATTTTCAAATTTATGGGGTTTGACGCAATTCTTTGACTATCATGAGCTCAATTTCGCTGTTTTCTCTGCTTTCTTTGGGGCAAACCGCTTTTTGCGACAATAATTCGACATCGGGATTTCCGTTTTGTGCAAAAGTACAAATATCGGGAATCACTCCTTTTTTATTGAGCTCTGCCCCCGACGGACTCATAAAATATCCGGAAGTAACGGCCAACACCCCTTGTCCGTCAAGATTTATTAACTTTTGCATAGAGGCTTTTCCTTTGGTATTGGTACCTATAACCTTAGCTCTGCTTTGTTCTTGTAAGGCGGCACCCAACACCTCGGCCGCCGATGCCGTATCCCCGTCAACCAGCACAAACAATTCTCGTTCATCTGCTTTTTCGCTATTTCCGGCTACATAATAAGTTTCTTCATCTTTTGTTTTCCCTTTGGTAACGGCAATGATTCCCTCATCCAGAAACATATCGGCAATTTCTATTGCTTCGCCAAACATACCGCCGACACACCCTCGCAAATCCAAAATTATCCCTATTGCCTCGCTGTTTTCCGATAAAGCTTTTTTTAGCTCTGTTTTACTTTGTTTATTAATCGATGCCATTTTGACATACAGCATGTCATTTTCTTTTCTTGCCGCAAACTGTCGATGATTTTTTATATTTTGTGCTTCATCAAAGTTTTCAAAAAATTTTGAATCATCATCCAGCAAAGGCAACATCTCTTGAGCGGTAATGGCAATTACCTCAAAATTTTTCTTTTGTAATTGTGCAGATTTTTCTTCTGCCGCCGCCATCACATCTTCGGTCACCTCCGCCCACTCTCCGGCATTATCATTCTCCGGCTTGCCGACTACTTTAACGACCTGCCCTTTATAATAAAGGCTAAGCCTTTTATTATCATTAGCCACGGTGAGATTCTTATCGATTTTTTTCAACCCTTTTAATGTTGCTACCGCCAAATCAGCAATTTTTACATCACCGACATAAGCCTCTTTAACTTCGGCATAAATCTTTTGCCAAGGAGAAGCATCCTCTGCTTGAACTGTGCTGCAAAAAAAACAAAACAACAATAAAAATATCTTTTTCATTTATTTCAACACCGCCGTTAATGCCGTATGATCAGATGGCTTTTGTGCTTTTCTCGGCGTAATATCAACCATGCAATTCTCAAGCAGGTCAAAAGCCAAAGCATTGAGCCACAAATAATCAATTCTCATACCGTTATCACTTTGCAAGGCCGCCCCGCCGTAATCCCAATAAGTATACCCATTATCTTTTTGATTTAAGCTTCTGAAAGCATCATAATATCCCAAATAAGAAACCGCTCGCAACCTTTGAATAACCTCCGGTCTAAACAGGGCATTCTTACGGAAAGCCTCCGGATCATAAACATCAAAATCACTCATAATAACATTAAAATCGCCACCCAAGATTACCGGCTTTTGCAACTCCAAAAGTTTTTTGGCATGATTATAAAACGCATCCATCCATTTTAATTTATAAAACCACTTGATTTCATCATCAGGGTTATTATACGGCGGATTTCCGTTGGGCAAATAAATTGAGGCAACTCTGTAATCAACACCGTTTATTTTTATGTCTGCTTCCAGATATCTGGCATTTTCATCTTCAAAATCAGGCAGCCCTTCTCTCACCACATTTATTTTGTGTCTACTCAAAATCGCCACCCCGTTATAACTTTTTTGCCCCAGTATTTTTGCCTCATAACCTATTGTCTGCAAATCAAAAAACGGAAACGAATTAAACTCGGTTTTAATCTCTTGCAACAGCACTACATCGGGCTGAGTTTTATTTAACCATTCAACCAAATTTTCGATTCTGGCATTAATGGAATTTACATTATATGTAGCAATTTTCATATATTAACTCTTTCTTTAATCAGATATGTTAAACATAAACTATAATATTTTTTCAACCAAGGAAAGTAAAAAAGATGATTCTTGCAGAATATGCCTCAACGGAAGAAAACTCTCGCGGCCGTTTATACTCCGATTATGCCAACTTAATTCGCACTTCATTTCAACGCGACCGTGACCGTCTTATACATTCGGCGGCGTTCCGCAGGCTTGAGGGCAAAACCCAGGTTTTTGCCTACCACGAAGGACACAGTTATCGCACTCGCCTCACCCACAGTATTGAGGTTGCCCAAATCACCAGAACCTTGTGTCGTAATTTACGGATAAATGAGGATTTAGGCGAAGCCATTGCCTTAGCTCACGATTTGGGACATGCCCCGTTCGGTCATGCCGGAGAACGCGGATTGAATAAATGTATGAAAGATTACGGCGGTTTTGACCATAATGTTCATTCCTTACAAATCATAACCAAAACCGAAAACCACTACCCCACCTTCAACGGACTTAACCTGACCTGGGAAACTTTGGAAGGCACGGTAAAACACAACGGCCCGATAAAAAAAATAACTCATTCATACCTCAAAGAATTTAACCGACAGTTTGAGCTTGACCTAAAACATTATCCGTCACTGGAGGCTCAAGTAGCTTCATTTGCCGATGATATTGCCTATAACAACCACGATATTGATGATGGTTTCAGAGCCGGATTTTTTACTATAGAACAACTATGCGAGCTTGATTTCATCAAAGAGATAATCAACAATTTTGATAAAGAGAACCAGCATGCCAATAACAACTTGCGAATTTATGCCATCACTCGCTCGCTAATCAGTGCAATGGTATTTGATTTGCTTAAAAACACGCAAGACAACATCAAAAACAACCATATAAAAACCTTGAACGATATCCGCAAAGCCAAATCTTTTACTGCCAATTTTTCCAAAGAAATGCACCAACATATCTACGACCTGCATCAATTTTTAATCCGCAATTTCTACACTCACAGCAACATTGCTCGCATGGATATGAAATCGCAAAAAATCGTCGAAGATTTATTCAATGCCTTCATGAATGATTACAAACTCTTACCTATGGAATTGCGTCCGCAAATTGATAAGATTGACAATGACGCCGACAAAGCCGAATGCATATGCGGATACATTGCCGATATGACCGATGCTTTTGCCTGCGAAGAGCACCAAAAACTATTCAACATTTCTTATCGATTTTAGTTGTTTTTGTTAAGCTATTATAAAGTTTTTTGTAATAACATTGGTTTATTAAGATTTTTATATTAACGGAGATATACAATGTTGGATGATTTTCGCGACGATGAAGATATGGAAAAAGGCGGCGATTTTCTTGATGAATTCCGCCAAAGATTAAGTTCGCAACCGATAGACAATTTTGAAGAACGTAAAAATGAAATAAACCGTTCGCAACATGTCTTTTTAGGCACGGTTTTGGGTGTAGGATTGGCCGGTATAGTAAGCTGGTTTATCTTGTCTCCGGATTACAACAACACTCAAGACAGCGAAATTCCGGTAATTCGTCGTCCGCAAACAGCCATAAAAGTTCAACCGGCAGATCCGGGGGGTATGGAAATCCTAAATCAAGACAAAACCGTTTATGACATCGTTGAGAAAAAGGACAACCCCGAGATAAAAGTAGAAAATCTGCTTCCTCCTCCGGAACAACCCAAAATGCCGACCATAACGGCCGAAGCCGAGACCGTTTCCGGCGAAATTACTCAAGCGGCAACCGCCACCGTTTCCGAAGCCGAAAAAATTATAGCTGAAAATTCGAAACCTGCTCAAGAAGCCGTAAAAACCGAAGCTAAAGCTCCGGTAAAAGAAGAAGTAAAAATAGAAGAAAAGGTTACCGTAACAGTTAAAGAAGAACCCAAAGAGCAACCTGCTCCGCAAAAACAAGTTGCGGCTCAAACCATACCTAACGGAGTATGGCAAATTCAACTTATTTCTTCACCCAACAAATCGGCAATGGATAAGGCTTGGGGTAATCTAAACAGCAAATATGCAGTATTAAAAGGCTTGCCCTATGAAGTTGAGGCCGCGGACTTGGGAGCCAAAGGAACATTCTATCGCTTAAAAGCCGGTGCATTCAAAGAACGCGCCGATGCCGATAAGGTTTGCAATTCCATAAAGACCGCCGGAGGTTCTTGCCTGGTAAAAAAGAAATAACCCTTCAAAATGAAAGAATGCGACTATGATAATTAAAGTGATAACCTCTGCCGCAGCCATACTAACCGCCATAATTGCTCATGAAGTTGCTCATGGCTATATGGCCAACAAACTTGGTGATGACACTGCTAAAAAGCACAATAGATTATCACTAAATCCAATGCGTCATATAGACATATTCGGCACGATAATCGTGCCGATATTGCTTTTCTTATCGAAGACCGGCTTTATATTCGGTTGGGCCAAGCCTGTACCAGTAGATTATAGCAAACTAAAACATCAAAAAAGAGATATAGTACTCGTAGCTTCAGCAGGAATTATAACCAATTTGCTATTGGCTCTTATATCGTCGCTAATGCTAAAATTATCATTACAAATACCACATTCCGTCTCTAGCGGTATAATATCAATGTTTTGGTTGCAGATGATATTTTTTAATATCGTTTTAGCCGTATTTAACCTGCTTCCGATTCCGCCGTTGGATGGCTCAAAAATTTTACTTGGCTGGTCAGATAATCCTTACATCCAAAAATTTTTATCATCAGAGAAAGCCGGACTTATTTTCATAGTGTTCTTGGCATTCATAATGCCTTCACTGTTACAAGCTTTTGGCATAAGCTTTAATCCATTTGCGGATTATTTAAGACAAACCTCAATCTATTTGGCTGGTTTGTTTTTATAAAAGGAGATAAAAATGAGCAAACCATTACTTGCCGCAATGTTATCTTGTGCAGGCACTTCTTTATCCGATGAAGAAAAAAGAATCTTTGCTTCCGCCAATCCGGTCGGGATTTCTTTATTTGCCAGGAATTTAGAAAATCCGACACAAATCAAACGGCTCATAAAAGAAATAAAAGATTGCGTTGAACGCGATGACATATTAATCGCCGTTGATCAAGAAGGCGGTCGGGTAAGAAGGTTAAAAGAACCTCATTTTCGCCCCTATGGCTCACAATATTCTTTAGGGGTACTGCCGCCAGATGACGCCGCAAAAGCCTGTAAACTACATGCCAAACTGATAAGCCGAGATTTAAAAGGATTAGGAATAAATGTAAACTTTGCACCGGTATTGGACATTGCATATCCGCAAATTACCGAAGCTCTCAGAAGCCGTTGTTTCTCAGATGATATTGAAGAGGTATCACACTTGGGAAAAATTATGGTTGATGAATATATGGCAAACGGCATTATTCCATGTATTAAGCATATGCCCGGACACGGTCGTGCCACCAACGACCCGCATTTGGAATTACCGGTCATAAATGCCACATTATCAGAAATTAAAAAAGATATTATTCCGTTTAAGAATTGCCGCAACTCTCCTCTTGGTATGACGGCACACATTCTTTTACCGGCCATAGATAAAAATCATCCCATAACTCAAAGTAAATTAGCAATCAACAAACTAATTAGAACGGATATGGGATTTAACGGGTTATTGCTCTCCGATGCCATAGATATGCAAGCTCTTCGGGGCAGTATATCCGAACGAGCCATATCTTCCTTGGATGCCGGTTGTGACTGTGCTGTTTATTGCATGGGCCGTATTGAAGAATTGACCGAACTTGCCAACAAATGTCCCAAATTATCCGACGCCGGATTAGAACGACTGGACAAAGCCATAGAAGTTTTGCATAATAATGCTCGAAGATCCGTTAGCAAAACGGAAGAAAAGATGTACGATACTATATTGGGGCGAGTACCATTTTACAAAGAAAGCTATGACGCCACCGAAGTATTGCACAAACTCTATAAACAAAACGAAGGAAAATAAAATGTTAACATGGATACTAATCGCTTTGGCCATTGCCTTTATTTTTGGAGTTATCAAAGTTGATGCCCTTAAAGAGCAAGCCGAAATTTGGCTTCCCAAGATCAAACAATATTGTGCCAAGATGCAATCATGCGGCAAGGCCAAGATTGAAGAAATGAAAGCTTTGGCCGACAAAAAAGCAGAAAGCAAAAAAGAAGAGAATACTCAAAACAAAACCGAAGAATAGTGTTTTGTATACAAATTAGCAAATTATTGTGGCATTTTAATTGTTTATATGTTATATTAAACATATAGCCTGAAGTAATATAGGCACATAATCTTGTGGGAGAAATCACATGAGTATAACAGCAACCCGCAGAGTATCCTCTGCCACTACCTCATCTAAGGTTGACAAGCGCAATTTTGAGCCCAACAACCATTCGCAATTTGTCGAACACATTGATACCAACAATAGTGTGTTGGTTAGGGATGGTCAAGACAATGATGAGCAAAATCGCAAACGGCGTCAACAATCACAAACCGATTTTAATTCTGCCTCACCGGACATATCCGGCAGTATAGAGGCTCTGGCAGTGAGCGGCATATTTGAAAACGACACCCCTCCTCCCAACAATCAAGGCAACAAGGTTAGCGTATATTCCAATAACCAATCAATAATCCGCGATGAAGAAGTTGAACGCACCGGCCGCAACTACCTCAAACATTTTTACGAAAAAAACGAACATATCGAAGATGTAGATGAGTTTATATAGATATCCCCCAGTAAACTGGGGGTTCTATAACAGCTACAAACCTTACGGTTTGACCACGCTCGTTGGCGTGGAGCGGTGTTGTTCCAACACCTTGGCATTCAGCCCCGAGTAAACTCGGGGTTTTCTGTAAGGCAA
>CASEYY010000015.1 GCA_949292335.1 uncultured Pseudomonadota bacterium | reverse complement strand
CCGACCGCCCTCGGAATTGGTCTGTGTTGAACTGCCGGTGCTGCCGACATTTGCCGTTCTGCCGCCGCTAGGTCCAACGGATGGCCCCTGACGACCGCCCTCGGAATTGGTCTGTGTTGAACTGCCGGTGCTGCCGACATTTGCCGTTCTGCCGCCGCTCGGTCCATCGGATGGCCCCTGACGACCGCCCTCGGAATTGGTCTGTGCCCGATTAGATTTGTTGTCCTTATTCCTGTTTAATGCTCCTTTTATCAGCTTGCGAACCGGCCTTAATGTAGCTAAACCAACGCCTTTATCAACTATGCTTTCGGCTATGGCCTTCTCCTTTGTTTCGAGATATTCTCCTACTGCCTCGCGGGTCGGAGCCGTAACTTTTGCGGCTACCCCTTTAACCGCACTGGCTCCCATGGTCGCAATATCAGGTGCCGCAGGCTTCATACCCCCGCCGGCAAATTTGTCCGTTAAACTTGATATTTTTGACATCAGCATAAAACCTAATATGCTGGCAAACAAAAACATCAAAAATTCTACACTGATTACATTGACAAATTTTTTCAAGGACTCCGTGTCTATGTTATCTATTGCTGTGATTAATCCGACAATACCTGAGGAATACTCTCCTTCTTTATTTACCGCCAGTGCACTGTTTATCAGCTCTAGACTTACGGTAACTATCATGCCCAACATCATAAAGTTAAAAACACTGTTCAAAAACATCTTAAAGCCTGCCGCCGTATATTTTGATGTCAACTTAAACGGCCAGCACGCTACCAAAAACGGCAATAAAGCTCCTACTATCCCCAACTGAACAACGGCATCAAATATGTAAAAAATAAAGGCTAAACTCAACAAAAATCCAAAACACCAAAAACATGCAGCGTAAATTACACACCCAAGTCCTAAACCAAACTCAAATGTCGGACGACCGATCATGTAGCGACCACCTAAACAAAACAGGCTGTTGCCTATACTTTGCAACAAAGAATATTTCAAGTTTACATTATAGGCTAAATTTTCCAATAATGTGTATGTGCCAAATTTGTAAAAAACATTTTCCATATTGCGGGAATAATCCGACGGCATTATCTTTCCTGCTTCCTCAAAAGCCTTGGTCGTTAGGTCTTCAACCCCAAAACGATCCGTAATGCTCTGAACATTAATAAATGCGTTACCAAAATTAAGTCCGGCATTGAGTAACGGTAATATTATAAATGAAAAAATGTCGTTGTAATGCGTTAACAGAAAATATGCAATCATGAATTTATAGCTTTGCTGCAACATTTCGGTTATATATTTGGCTGCGTCTTGTTTGGTTAATGTGCTCACAAAAATAAGGGTCTTTAGTGCTACCCACAAAACTAGTCCAACGGCAATAACCGTGGCAAAACTGCTCGCAAACTTGCCCCCAGATAAAACCGTAATACTGTCGGCTGCCGCATAAACTACACCCAATAACGGACAAAACATGCACTTGCTGTTTTTATAGAGCGATACAGATATTACTTCACAACCCCTATCTTCAGAATCGGCAGCAATAACTTTTACATCGTTTCCGGTAACTTTTACACAATATTTTGCAAGCTTTCCCGATATATTTTGGGCTGTATAACACTCTTTTTCTGTTACTTTGTATTTCTTCTCTTTGGTCGTTACCTCACCTGTTTTGGAATCTTTCTTTGCGGTAGCCTTTTTAAGATTTTTGTGCGTTGCAAGATCAACCTCTTGCCATCCTTTATTTTTCAATTCGTTTATTCTATTGCTGTCATTTCTGTTTACACAAATATAGTCGTAAGTTACTTTCGCTTTTGATTGAATAGATCTGTATAATATTCCTAGCATATTCCCTAAATCGGCGGTGTATAAACAGACAGATGTCTCGATATTACAAAGTTCTTTACCGCATTCAATGATATTGGAGGGGAGTTCATTTTCGCTTTCCCCAAAAACCTTGGCAAATCTCTCATACTCGGTACTGTTGTCCTTCATAAACGTCCAAGCATCTTGCGGTTTAATCGTATTTATTTCGGGTTTCGTGGCTTGTTCTTCCGCCGAACAAACACTGCTAAACAGCGGCTGTATCACTATCGCGGCCGCTATTATCATAATTTGCAGTATTTTATTCCTTTTTTTCACCATCTTCTTCAGCCCCTGCAAAAGGATTGCCAAGAATAAAAAATGCTGCCAGAATCGATACAACCAATACCACTATGGACATCCACATAAATAGATTGCTCGACAAAAATCCAAATAAATCAATGCTGTACGCAAATAATAACAGCAAAAGTGTCAGTATTGTCCAGCCCCATGCTTTCAGCATTTGTTTATCTCCTTATCCCAATCTTATATCATCATAACATATAAATTACTTATAAAGTGTTACAGTTTTTTGATTTTTTTCAGAATAAAAACTTTTTTTACAGACTTTTTGTACACATATTGTCCCTTTTTGTACTATTTTCTTGATTAATATATGACTTGTATTAATATTGGGATAAATATTTCAACTTTGTTATGAGGTAAGATATCATGGAAGAAATTATTTTCCCCAACCAAATCAGAATGTATCGCCGCTTGAGAGGTCGCTCAATGCAAGAGCTGGCTGACCATCTTAATGTGTCGTTGTCAGCTATCTCTAAAATCGAAAAAGGATATCGCAGAGTCGACCAAGAGCAGTTGGTGAAAGTCTCCGAATTTCTTGATTGCCCCTTACAGGATCTCTTCGTGAATGAGCAAAATTCTCAGCAGGAAATCGTGCTCGCATGGAAACGCGAACAAGAAAGACGCAACAAAATAAATGAAAAAAGCGGCTTGAAAACCCTCGGTGCCGGATTACGACAAATCCGAAATGAAAAGAATCTTACCTTGATTGAAGTGGCGGAAAATGCCGATATGACTTTGTCGGTTTATCACCGCATCGAAATGGGACAAAGAGAAGTCTCGGAAAAAGAAATGAAAAATATCGCCAAGGCCTTGAAAGTATCCGTCGACGATCTAAAAGCTCAAATTAAAGAATTGGATGAAAAAGGCTTCTTGGAGGAGATTATCCAAAGAAACGATGCTAAATATAAATTGCTCTCTACACCAAGAGGTGCTATCGCTTCTTTCGTTTCATCAACACAGGAATTACCCAAAATCCCCGTCTTCGGTACGGCTGGCAAAAACGGTGACTTGCTGATTAACTTTAATGAAGAAGTCAAAAAAATATCTTCACCGCTTAATGCACAAAGTGCTAAAGATTGCTACGTCTTGAATCTTTGCACCAGAAGGTTGGGCAACCTGTTGCCTGCTCGCTCCATATTGTTTGTCAATTCTCAGGAGCCGGTCAGCGTCGGGGATATCGCAGTGTACTATATTAGCGAAAATGAAGCAAAAGTTATATCCGTCAGAGAAGATGAAAATGGCAATATGTTTGGCATGCAATGGAATCCGGATGAGAAAATTAAACTCTCAAACGACGATGTTACCAAAATGCATAAAGTTATCTTTATAAGTTTGTAAGTACCAACTCAAAAAACCGCTCAGACGAGCGGTTTTTTTATTGCTATAGCGGAGGAATGTTTAGCTGTACAATGTTGCCGGGACTTATTTTGCTGTTGGCATAACGCATATTGCCGGTCTCTATCATAAATCGCTGCCGACCTGTCATTTGAGCCGCTAAATCGTAAAAATCTTTGGCACGCATATCCTGTCTCTGCGGATTCATTATGTAGAGAACGCAACCTTGGGCTCTTTCGGCAATTCCGCACCGTGCTCGCCCGCGGGGAACTTCGGCATTGACAACTACTCCCTGTAATCCGTTGCGAACTATTTTTGATTCGGCAAAAACCAACTTTCCGATAATAACTCCGATAAATAGGGTAACAACCATTATTAAGGAAAGCGTCTTGACCGTTAACCACTCCGGCAAACCAACTCCTACCTTGCTGCGACCATACACCTCACTCTCATATGTATCCTCATCAATATATTGCGGAGAATCATACATATTACCAGAATTAACATCTCTCGACGGGACATTGCTACCGTCAAGATAGTCATTGAGCTCGGCTGAGGTTTCTATTTCTTTGTCAACATTGTACGAATCCACGGAAGCCCTAGGATTTTGCGGAGACGCCGAACCGACATTACTCTGAGGCGATGCCGCCCTAAAAGGATTGGTCGGTGCCTCTTGAGGAGAAACCGCGGGTGCTGCCGGCGGCGTCAATGGCATCGGTTGTGCCGATGTCTGCGGCAAACTGCGGTTTATCGGTCTTTTTATTTTTTTAAGACGGGGTTGCCCCATGTTGTGCGGATTATCCATAATAACACCATCCATCTTACAAATTATTCTTTAGAGTTTTATCGGTCTTCATAGTCTTTATTACCCGCGGAACTACCATTATTATGGTTTCCGATTGTGGCGATTTGGGGTTAAATACCGTGTTGGGAAGACCTATGATTAGGAAATTTTCACCAAGCTTACTGCGTATCGAATAATTGGCTATTTCGCCATTTGATACCTCAATGGTGATGTCTGAATATATCTTACTGTTTTCTTCAAAAGATGCCTTGGCAAGCAAAGTCATATTGGCCAAAATCGAGGATTGATTCATACATTTTCCGATATCAAAACGCGAAAACCATAAGTTGGGTACTACGAACTTACCTTCACCGACACTTTCAACTCGTGCCTGTCTGCTTAAAAAGGCTGTCAACGACGATACATTTATATCATTTGAGGTGGTCAGCAACCGCCCCAAGACCCCATTACGACTGCTTTTGATTGACCCGAATTCAAAGGCTTTGATTATTTGTTGCCATTCTATGCCGTCCGGAGTGTAGGGGTATAGGTTAAATACTTTAACATCATATGCCAACAGTACCGGATTTTCCTCAAAATAGTTTATCAAATTTAAGATTTGATTTTTCAATTCGAAGTCGGCATCAAAAGTTATGCTGTAGTCATCAAAATTTGTGGTAAAGTCCGTAATTCCGGCTCCTCGTAAAACATCAAGTATGGCAAGCAGAATTGTTCGTGATTGCGGGATATAAAGGCTGTAGTTGGCTTTGCGAGATATACGCATGGTTTGGTTAGCCGAATTATAGGTGTAATATATTTCGGCGGCATCACAAAGCATATTAACAACATCGGTGAGACTTCCTCTAAGATTTTCGGCAGAAATGCTGGCATACGGGGCGTCCTTAGCAATCAGTTTTATGCCGGCCTCTTTGGTTAGTTTCAACAAAGCCTTTTCGGCCGACATTGTTTCAAAAGAAAAACCATTGACTTCAAATTTCGGCAGGGCATCGTTTTCGCCATTCCTGACCAACCTAAAGGCTTGTGAATTATAGGGAATGGTTGATATCATTTCTTGGGTGTTCCAGTTGACAAAACAACGGTACGGCGTCTCCAAATCAAGGCGATTAGCGCCTTTAGGAGTCCTAATTGTCGGATATGGTGTTTTTTTAACCTCTTGAGCATTATAGCTCGGAGCTTGGGGTTCGACTTTCGGTTGCGGATGGTAATATTTGGATAAATCACAACCGGAAAGCAGAAGCATGGCCATCATTAATATATAAAAACTGCGTCTCATTGTCATAATCAAAATCGGTTTTATTGTTGCGGACGAGGCTGCTGCCCCTGCGGTTGCGGACGAGGTTGCTGCCCCTGTGGTTGCGGACGAGGCTGCTGCCCCTGTGGTTGCGGACGAGGCTGCTGCCCCTGTGGTTGCGGACGAGGCTGCTGCCCTTGCGGTTGCGGACGAGGCTGCTGCCCTTGCGGTTGCGGACGAGGCTGAGGAGCCGGTGTCTCATCCTCATATTGAGTTTGTTCAATGTTATTTTGTTTCATTAGCTTATTTATAACCTCATCCATTGACATTCCGGCCCCCGAAGTCGGATCATCGGACTTGTCTATTTCACCCAAAGCCTCTTTCATTTTATTTAGTTCGTTGCCGTCTTGCTTTATCATATCCGGAGAAGCATTTTGCTCAAGCTCGGATTTGAATTCTTTTAGATTCTTTTTTAAGCTGTTAACTCCTCCGGCAATCTTTTTTTCGACATAGCCGAAAAGATCGGGATGTGATAAAATATATTCTCCGGTTTCGCTTATTTCCTCCAAAACATCTAAGATGTACGGATAGTATTTATATTCTTCCATGGCAATATTCCCTTGACGCACACAGCGAGCCGCAATACGAGAAATTGTCATATCGTAATATTCTTTTAGCAAAATATAGTTGTCAACATACCAGGTATCACCGCCGACACCCTGGCCAGAGCTAAACTCTTTGTTTGGTTCCATAGCAAAACCCCTCGCAAAACTCCTTAAATACTCTCTATTAATTTAGTTGAGCATTTTGGCTTTGTAAATCACTATTTTAATCTTTTAGAACACTATTTTGGTACGGATCGAAATCTTCTTCTTCAAATTGTTGTAATTTGAGCTTTTGCGGAATGTTTTCCTGCCGATTTAAACCTATGTCGCTCCCCGCTACTTCCTCAGTAGAATATTCATCTGCCGCAGCTTCGTCGTCTTCAACATAAACCCATTCCCAATCCTGATCGGAATTATCGTTACCCGCCGTATCCGCAGGAGAGTAGATTTCATCTTCTTGTGCTTGCGGGTAATCGGCGGAATCTGCTTGAATATCCTCTGTTTCGTCTGTAGAGCCGAAGCCCCAATCATTTGCCTCTTCACCTGTTGAATCATCGGATATCAATATATTGGAACCAGCAATATCGGAATTGTTTTCATCTTGGGTGTTAAAGCCCCAATCAAAACCGG
Source organism: uncultured Pseudomonadota bacterium (assembly GCA_949292335.1). Taxonomy (GTDB): domain Bacteria; phylum Pseudomonadota; class Alphaproteobacteria; order RF32; family CAG-239; genus CAZU01. The sequence goes on along the minus strand of CASEYY010000015.1, from coordinate 71,108 downwards.
TATTTGCGGAATCATCACTGACATCCTCCGCCTCTGCTTGGGCAATCTCGGTGCTGTCTGCCGTTTCATCATTACCTGTCACACTGTCTGCCTGTGACAAGGAGTAATCGGCTGCTTCCGATGTTGTCTCCGCCTCATTTGAAAGCGGTGTATTATCGTCAGATACTGCGTCATCAGGAGTAACATCAAATTCATCCGTGTTCCCGGAGTATCTAAAATCGTCGCCCTCAGTAGTCTGGGGTTCTTCATAGTCAGCAAAGTCCGTTGCCGCCGGAACCTCCGGCAAATCATCATATTCGATATCTTCTGCCGGCAAAGTGAAATCATCGTCAGGAGATAAAGGCTCGACTGCCGATGCCGGTGGCTCTGCTGTGCTATCCGCCGCGGCTATACTTTTCTTCTTTTTCTTTGTTGCCGTAGTATCCGAAGCTAAACCAGCATTATCGGCAGGAACATACGGTTCTTGTGCATACACATCACCGTTAAGCTCCGTTTCCGTTGCCGCGGGCTCGTATATGTTCTTTTCAACTGCCGGACTGGCAAATCGATCACTCCTTGATATGTCGGCAACTGCTTCTTGCTTAATCTGCGTTACCAGCATGGGTGTTAATATCTCTTTAACCCCTCTGGTAAACGTTTCTATCAACTCCTCGTTCTTGCGATTACTTAATTTGCCGAAAATTTCTCCCTGTGCTTCAATCGCTTTGGTGATGGCCTTTTCAAGATTTTTTTCATTGGAGGCTTGAAGTGAAGATATTTTATTTATTAATTTCTCAATGGCTTCTTGGTTGTCCGAAACCATAACCGAAGCTACCGTTTCGTTGCCGTTTCCTGTTTTATTGCTTCCATTGGCGGAAACCGAGGACATAACCGCTTTAATTAATTTTTCCTGTGAATCATTGATTAGCTTAAGCAGTTTCTCGCTGTTATCTTCTCTTGCCTGCGAACCTTCCGTAAAATCTGGCCGATTGTTGCCGAACTTCTTAAAAAGTTCTTCTTGCGTGGCCTTAAACGCTTCTATCAGATTGATATTGTCATTGGCTTTGTTTAGAGACATTTCTTCGACTTTATCAAGCCGCAAATTTATTTGCTTTTGCCCTTCTATAACCGCCTCTATAAGTTTTTGCGTAGTACCGTCATCATATACGGGCATCGGGGCAGCGACCGCTCCGTCGGCTAATTTAATTCCGCTTAACGATTGACCCAAGCTCTTTTGGCTTTGTATAATCGCATTGCAAAGCTCTTTAATTTCCGAAGGTGACGAGCTATTATCCCGACCAGACTTCAAGCCTTCGGTTATTGCATTGCATATCTCTTTTATTTCTTTGTTTTGGTCTTCTCTTATGCTCAGATAATTATCGGATATCGTCTGCAAAAGCTCTTTTATATCTATTCCGCTGATATTTTCTCCGCCGGCAGGTGATGAAACAGAAGAGCTTTTGGCCGCAATTACTTTGCATAGCTCCTTAAATTCCTGCTGGTGCTCGCTATAACCTTCTTTAATGTTTTTGGCTATATATAATTGTGTTTTGCTTATATCCTGCACCAACTTAGCCAAACTTTCTTTTTGGAGTTGGCTCTGATATTGCATCAGTGGATGAAGGCTCTTGGCGAGATCCGCGGCAAAATTTTCACCTAAACTTATGTCGGCTTTTTCTCCGCTCGAAGTCCCTCCGCTGCCCCCAAGATCTTTGATAACCTTCTCTAAACTCTCTTTTTGAGTGATGGCTTGTTGTTGCAAAAGTCCGGCTATTATCTTGGTGAATTCGGCCGAAAATTCTTTATCAAAGCTTATCTTCCCGCTTACTGCCGCAATCGGTGCCGTCGGTGTGCCTGCCGTTGCTTGCGGCTGAACATATGTTTCAACCCCGGGAGAGGGAGACTGAGTAAAATCATCCGCATCTTCCCCGCTCTTGGTGCCGGTAAGCTCATCTATATAATCTTGCAGCATCGCTCCGCCGGGAAGAGTAGAGAATATGCTCTTTACATCGGGCGACAAGGCTACCAGCATTTTGTTGAATGCTTCGCGTCTTTCCCCGCTCAATATATGCATCTGGCGGTATATGTTGAGGTACCTTTGAGCTACAACAACAGGATCTTCGTCGCCCTTACGCAACGCCTTCCTTCTTGCCTCTGTTGTTCTGTTGGTTTCCGTCACCATTACTGCACCAATATCCTCGCAATATACACATAATGCGATATTTTATTCCAATCTTGTAAATTTAGGGTTAACAAACAGCTCAAAATCTGCCGTTTTTGCACATTTTTTATATTTTAGGTTATTTCGGTGACCGCACGAAGGTTACCGTCTCGGTTTATCTGAATTACCCTTAATTTGTGACGCATTTCTTCTATGGTTTTATTGCGATCTATCGTTGGATAGGTATGCAAAATTCTGTCGGTAAACGCTTGATATGCTGCTTCCGAACTCTCAGCGTGAATGGTGGCAAGACAGTTATCGTGGCCGGAACCCATCAACTCCCATATTGCTCCGGCATTGCTCGTGGATATCTCGCCTCCGATAATAGCATCTGGAGTAAAACGAACTACCAGGTCAATCACCTTGGCATATGTAAGAGCATTGGTTTGCTCCGTTCTTGATAATGTTATATGCACTCTGTTTTTGTGGGGAACTATCAGCTCTCGTGTATCTTCAATGGTTAATATTCGTTTGTTGATGTCTAATATCTTCAATAAATTGTTTAAAAATGTCGTCTTTCCGGTTGCAGTCGCACCAGATACCAATATGTGGTCTCCGCGTCTGATGCTGAGCAAAAGCCTTTCGTACGGATCCTCCGGCTCTTTGATGTCTTTAAGCGGATTTATTTTATGTAAATGACCTCCTTGCGTTAAGCCGTAATCGCCTAACCCGAAAGACACATCATCGGCGTGAATACGGATGGTCAATGCAATGCCTCCGGTCAAATCATCATTGTCGTACATCACATTTTTGCCGCATATTGCCGAAAAACGATGCTCCCCAGGAATGGTAGCATATACAACCGGGTTTCCTTGTATCGGATCAAACGGCAGCTCGTAAGTATTGGCAATAATATAAAGCAAATCGGTCAAGTATTCCTTGCTTAGCTTTTCATCTTTGTAACAGGCCCACGGATGTGCTCTCTTGCCGCGAAGTCTTAACCAAACCTCTCCGGCATGATTTATTGCCAACTCTTCTATACCATCTTGTTCATACCAATATGACAGCGGTCTCAAGATTGATTCCAAAACAGTAAAACTCATAATCTTACTCCTCTAAAACAGTGCCGGAACGCTGCCGCCTTCACCTTCTGCCGCCTGGCTACCAGCCGTTGCTTGCGATGTCGTCGCTATGTTGCCGGAAGAACTCGGCGGCGGGGGTGGTACTAATGTCTTGTTCTTCTTGGGGGCATCATCTATCAACAGCGGCTGTGTATCCGCTCCGGTTGCTTCTACATTTGCATCATCAGGATCGTAAACAACTTGGGTGCTCGAGGCTTTGGCTACATCCTCACGTTGTCTCTGGCGACTGGCTTGGTCGGTCTTGACATCATCAATCAAAATTTCGGGTTTCTGATATTTCTGCGATTCTTCTTCATCTCGCTCTACACTCCGCAACCATAAATCGGTGTTCGGGTAGACAATTATACGCGTTCCGGCCGGAATATATGTCATGGCTTTTACATCGGTCTTGTCGGCCAAGATATCGTCAAACAACTCTTCCATGTCGTCCAAAAAGTTTTGTCTGGCATCGTTGGCCGCCTGCTGCTTAGATGTCTCTATCTCGCCAGCGGCATCGTCTGCCGACGCTATAAAATACGATGCTCCGGATGACAGTACCGTCGTAACTACCGGCAAGGTATATTTCTTGAATAATTGCTGGTCTACATAACCTAACGCTCCTGCTCTACCTTGTGCATCCGCAGTTTGTCCGCTGAATACAAAGATTGAACCGTCCGGTCTGATAAGCCTCTCCCAACTAATTTGAACACGAGCGGATTCCGAGGTGGCTTCCGCGGCAGCCGTGATACTACCAAAACTTCCTATCATTCGCGAGCCGGCCGGAATTATTATGTTTCTTCCTTCTTCCGCGTAAACATTTCTCTCCACATATGCCGTAATCGGAGCCGGATTATTGGTATCTATTGCACGTGCTATTACTGCCGGTATGGGCTTGTCTGAGAATATCATCTCGCTCATATCTACACGCCAAGAAGAGATGGATTTCGGAATTCCTTGCTCCGACCAATCTTTTTGATAACCGTCAAAAGCTTCTTTTCTGACATTTGACCCTATATGCCCGACACTTATGTTTTGTCTTCTCTCTTGCATGGCCGCGTCCAATGCTGCTTTGCGGGTAGGATCATATCGCTCTCCGGGACCGTAGCCTCCTCCGGGACCTAAGTTGGCGGCACTGCCTTCGCCTACGCCATAGGCTCCGCCAGGACCAAAACTGCCGGCCGGTACAAATACTTTGCCGTCATCTTCTTTGTCTCCGAAATCTTCGGTACCTATCAGATTACCTTCACTATCTATTATCAATCCGTCAGGCGTACGATAGCCGATAATGTTACCTTTATCATCAATTACCGTATCGTTTTCCAAAATTTCACCTAAATAATCTCCATCGGGAGTCAGGGCTATTCCCAAAGATTTGTAATATTTGGAATCTTCCAGCATTTTAAGTGCCGGTGATACTTCTTCCTCTTTGGGCTGCTTAAGTGAATCGAGTATCGAAGATTTGTCAAACCAACTCCTATTGGCTTCCGCTTCGGCCTTGGCTCGGGCTTCCGCCTCGGCTTTGGCTTTGGCCTCTGCCTCTGCTCGGGCTCGGGCTTCCGCTTCGGCTTTTGCTTTGGCCTCTGCCTCATCTACCGGTACTAACAACTTGTCTTTGTTGAAATCATAATACTGTAAAGGACCGGCTTTGACTATGAAATTTCCGTCCGCGTTTACAATATTGCCGTTGCTATTGAGGGTTCCGATTACATTACCTAAATTATCAAAGACCTCACCAGATAAAGACAATCTCCCCAAAACCAAGTTGGTATTATCTCGGATATTGTAGTTGCGACTGCCGCGGCCTACAACTTCTTCCCCTTTTATGACAAAGCCTAAATCGTATCTGCCCAAACTTTGATTGTTAAAACCAAAGGCTTCTCCGCTGCGGTTGATAAGGCCTATAACCTTGCCGGAATTATCGTAGATGTAAAAATCATAAAGTGCGTAACCAATTTTTTTGTCAGCGGAAACAACATAACCGTCAAAGTCTACTCGACCCAAAATATCTCCCGATGCCGAGATAACCTCGCCTTGCGTGGAAACCCTGCCGATATATTTATTATCCATATCAAAGGCAATTTTGTATTTAAATAAATTACCCAAAGGAAGTCCGGCATTGGAATTAATATTATCATTTGGTTGCTGGTAGCCTATCAGCTCATCGTCTTCATCAACTATCAAACCATTTACGGTGCTGTACCCGATTATGTTACCGGCAAAGTCAATTACCGAATCAAATTCTACCGCTTTACCTATAAGTGCCTTATTTTCATTGTAAAGTTGTTTGTTATAGTCCAAACAACCTATCTGACCGCCGGTTTCGTTATAGACCTTGCCGTCATTGGACACAAAGCCTATCGTGCGGCCGTTAAAATCAACGACCGGTGACTGAGCGACCTTATATCCGACAACTGCTCCGCTGTCACTTATTACAAAATCATTGGCTAAAAGTTTTCCGACATATACATCCCTGTAGTTGTAGATATTGCCGTTAAATGAAACGGCTCCCAAAGTTTCGCATTTATCGTTTACGGAAACACCTTTAGCGGATAAATAGCCGGTGACTATTCCGTTGTTATCCGTACTCAGCATTCCGTCAACGACCTTACCAACCTTAGAACCGGCAGAATTCCTGACATTACCGGCAATATCGGTGTATCCTATAAAATTACCGCTGAAATCCAGAACCGTACCGGTATTGTAGGCAAATCCCGTCTTCGGCATATAATTAAAATTGCCGGATTGAGTTTTTGCAACACTCATGTCGGGTAATATTTTGCCTATTTCGCTGAAAGAACGATCCAAAATGTAATTATGATAGCTTATGCTTCCCAACATATCGCCTTTGCCATCAACGGCAACATCGTCTTTGATGGCTGAGGCTATCAGTTGATTTTGCGGGTTTAGAACATAGCCAGTGCCTATGACCTTGCCGAGTTCTGCTCCCTTAGAACTATAAGCCTTTCCGTCAAAACCAAGGTATGACGAGACACTTCCGAACGGGGTATAAAATGCTCGTGAGGGCAGTGCTTGGCCGACCAAACTGCCGTCCTCGGAAAATACATAACCTTGCGGTGAAACCGAAAACGAGCTCTCGTTGCTTTTTATTTTAGAGGATATTCCGCTGACACCCAGAAATTTTCCATCCCCCGAATAAACCATTTGCGGATCAGAAACGGCACCTATCATCCGACCGGACAAATTATATGCATACCTACCTACCACATAGCCGATTGATGTCCCGCTTAAAGAAATAACCCCGCCGTTACTTAGGGCATGACCAACCAGAGCTCCCTTAAAATCAAAAACCGGACCGGTGGATATAATCTTTCCGACAACTGCTCCGGAACCATCGGTTACTATGCCTCTGGCCGCAACCAATCCGCTGAATTTGTCTCCTCTGGCTATATTGCCTTGCGGCAGCAAACGCCCTAAATACCTGCCGTTAAGATCGGTCGCGGTTGCCGAAAAACTTTCCGCTCGACCGCTGATATTACCTTTGCTGTCGGTTACATAGCCGTCTGCTCGTATTTTCCCTACGGACTTATTATTGTCTATAATATCTCCGTTATAGCTGACAAAACCAATATAAAATCCCTTATCGTCAAAAGCGTAGCCGCTGTTAACTATACGACCGATAACCACCCCTTCATTGTTGTATACAAAACCATTGGCCCGCAAATGACCTATTACGGCAGAATTGAAATCCGTAACCTCGCCCCCGGGAACAACACTGCCGATAAAATCTCCGTTTAGTGATATAACCATACGAGAGGATATTAAACGACCATCAAGCAAGTAGTCATTTCCGACTTTGCGATAGGCGTAGCCATCGGGCGTAACTATACCGATTTGTTGACCGCTTAAATTGGCATACAGTCCGTCACCGGTTATACGACCGGATATTTGGCCGGCATCATTATATACCAAGCCGGGAAATACTACTTGTCCCAAAATATCAAAATATTCGTTAACAACCAGACCGTTGGGAAGAGTTTTGCCGACAACCTGTCCCGAGGAACTTCTGACACTGCCGTCACTGTTTACTTTGCCTAAAAATCTGGCGTCATTACCTATGGCAACACCCTGAGGAACAACACCGCCGATAATCTTTCCGTCAGAATCGAGTATCAAGCTGTCCGCGGTGATGTTACCCAACAACTTATTGTCAAGGCTAACTACTTTACCATCGGGAATTACTTTACCTAATACGACGCCATTAAAATCTATCGCCGTTATTTCTTGGGAAAATGCCGGAAAAACCAGAATCGCCGCCGACAACACACCGGCTGCAATACTGAAAAATAAATTTCGTAATCCTTTCGTTTGCATTAATCCCATATTTAATTCCTCTGGTTTTTGGCAACTTCGCCCAAAACATAACCGGAAACATTTTTATCTAAGTCTATAAACGACCCGTTGCTCTTTATGTAGCCAATATTTTCTCCTTTATTATCGACTACCGTTCCGTCATAAGACAACCGACCTTTATACTTGCCGTCGTTGCCCAGTATTGTTGCTCCGATCTTGTAGATTTTTCCCAATATCCTGTCGTTCAAATCAATAGCAAGTCCCCCCGACAACATCCTGCCGATTATACTAGCATCTTTACCGGTAATTGTTCCATCAAAATTTACATAACCCACAACTTTGTCATCATTTGATATTACTATATCTCCGCTTACTACCTCTCCGATAATCTTTCCGGAGACCCCGATAATATTATTATCAGACAAAACCTTGCCCAATATGACGCCTGCAAAATCGGTAACCGAGCCGTCGGGAGATACCGACCCGATAACATTACCTCCAAAATCAACCGCAAATCCGGAATGAAGTATATGGAGATTTTTATCCGTACCGCCACCGGGTAATATGGCTGTTATTATTTTGCCGGACGGATCCAAAACATCACCGAGAGAATTCAAATACCCCTTGTAATTTCCCAGAGCATCCAACATTATACCTTCGGGTATTACTTCTCCTATGACTTCCCCCTCCGAATTTACGACTTTTTTATCATGAGTCACCTGAGCAACATTTTTTCCCTCAAGGCTTATTACTTTGCCGTCAGAAACTGCATAGCCGATATATGAACCGTCATAACCTATCGCGGCACCCCTCCTTACTATTCCGCCTTGATACTCTCCTTTCATATTAAAAAACTCACCTTTGGCATTAACCTTACCCAGGGTATCGCCATATCGACTAAAAACAGTTCCGTCGTCTGTAGCCGTACCGACAATATCACCTTTGATGTCAACAACTTCTCCTCGTGGCAAAAGTGCTCCGTTAACATTATTGTAGCTGTTTAAGCCTCCGTTTCTAATATTTCCCTGTGCAACGCCTTTATTGTCATAGACTTGTCCATCAGGAAACAATCGTCCGATTAGATTGCCGCCGGAATTTGAAACCGAAGCCTTGGCCGCTACCGCTGTTCCCAGTATCTTGCCATTCTCGTCCAAAACAAAATTTCCGGCAGTCAACCTCGCCGAAGGTTTACCATATATGCGAACCTGTGCTTTATCATCAACTCTGTTAATGTATTCTCCGGTAGGAGTATAAACGTAGTTTTCTCCTAAAACCCGGCCGATATATATTCCTTTGGTATTGAATACATCTCCTAAAAGACCTACGCATCCGACCGGAAGTTTGGCATCGTTTACTACCATATTATCCATGCTGACTTTACCCATATACCTGCCATCCAAGTCAACCGCCGCTCCGCTCTTTCCTACGGCTCCGATAAATTCACCGCGTTCGTTAAGCACACTGCCGTCAGGATTGACGCAACCAACATATCGGTTGTTTAAATCCTTTACAATTCCAGAATTATCAACGGTTCCAAGCAGATTGCAGTTGTTGTCAAAAACGCGGCCAATTTTCAAAGTTTCTCCGATATAGCGACCCTCTGAACTTAAAACTACACCCTCGGGAGTGATTTTGTAATTAGTTTCTTCGTTGCCTTTTTTTATCTTGCCATCTTTATCCAAATAACCAATTTGATTGCAACCATATCCTATTATCATTCCGGCACGAACCATCTTGGCAATGACTTTGGCTCCGTTAGGATCCTTGACCAGTCCGTTAGGCAAAGACCTGCCGACAACCTGATCTTTATCATTTTTTATGCTGCCGTCGTTTTGCAATGTCCCGAGTAATGTCCCCTGCGGTGTAATAGCTATCTTGTCAAACATGACCAACCGCCCCAAAACATTGGTCGCCGAATCAAAAATAATTTCCTCTCCGGCATAGCCGATTACCTCTCCGTCAAGATTAACTATTGTACCGTCGGGAAGCATCTTGCCGATAACATTGCCGTTGGCATCCAAAAGATTGCCGTTTTCATCAACATAGCCTATAATATTGCCGTTGGCATCGTAGGCAACTCTTACTTTTTTGCCGTCAAGGGGCGAAGACTTTTTGATTATGTTGCCGTTGGCATCGACATAACCTATTGCATTGCCGTTAGCGTCAACAACCGTCCCGTCGGGCAATACTACGCCCAAAACATTACCGTTTTCATCCAAGGCTACGCGTCCAGGTTGTGTCACGCGACCAATAACATTACCATTCAAATCAACAACCGTTCCATCTGGCATCACACGGCCAATGACATTGCCATTCTCGTCGACAACCGTTCCGTCTGGCAGAACGCGGCCGATTATGTTGCCGTTTTCATCGTAGACATAACCTGTTTCAACGGCTCGACCTATAACTTTACCGTCTTTGTCAACTACCGTACCATCCGGTAGAACGCGGCCGATGACATTTCCTTCCAAATCGACAACCGAGCCATCCGGATTGACATAGCCGATTAAATTACCAAACTCGTCGTACACGGCTCGGCGGTTTTCCGCTACACCTATCACATTGCCGTCCTTGTCAACAATCAGACCATCAGGACCTACCTTTCCGATTATGTTGCCGTTGGCATCTCTGACAAAACCGTCTTCGTCTATAATTCCTATAATCTTGCCATCAGGACCTATGGCATAGCGAACTCCCTTGGCGTTTTTATCCGTGGCACTCACACTGCCGGGAGCGGTCTCGCAATAGGTACAATCTTCTTTGGTCACGGCATTACCGGTGACCGGAACTTTGGCCGCTTTTATACTGGAGTTTCCGAGGTTAACCTCGTGCCATGAAATAATAAAATTATTTTGTACATTGCCGGCAACTACAGGCACCCAACTCATCGTTATATGGCAGGTCTTATCTCCTTCCAAAGTCATTCCGGTGCAACGATCGGTAAAGGTAAAACCTGCTGCCGGTGGATCGGCCAAAGATACGGAATCTATTTTGATTGCGGCCTTACCGTTGGTTCCGAGTGTTAAAACATTTTTAGCCTCGGTACCCAATACTACTTCTCCAATCGGAACCGGATCGGGGGTGGTGGTAAGCGGAGTTTCTCCTTCCATGGTGGAAAACTCTATACTCTGCGTAGGCGTCGTTGTGGGAATCGCCCCGAATACATCCGCATTATCCGTAAATACGGGCTCTTCGTATGTATCTATGCTCTCACCGCTGTTTAACAAAAGTAACAACCCAAAAATGAATATCAGCAGGGAGGCAATACCTATCATCAAAATTATGGTATTGGTCTTTTTGACATACTTTTCGGAATGTGTTAACGGCTCTTTGCTCATAATTGTCTTATTGGGTCCTTACTACGCTGCAGAATACTCCGTTGCGACCTAGCTCCCCGCATATTTTATCGCCGGCATTTAAGTCTTTAACCGGTCCTACACGAAGATGGAACAGTTCCTTACCTTGACCATCTGCCGGAGCATCAACTGAGAAAAACGGCGAAAAACCACCCAAAATGTCGCTGTATTGAGAGGACAACTTATCCCATAATGTTTCAAGATCGTTAACATTTGAGTTTGCTCCGAGCTCAATGGAGATATTGGAGTTATCGCCCGAAACTATGCCGGTACCGTAAGTGTAGTTTGGCTGCGGTACTGATGATGCTCCACTGTTACTTATCCTCTGCATTTTTGAATAATCAAAGCTGTCTGCTATATTACCGCCGTTCATCCCGTTTTGACCGGATCTGGTATATTCGGGAACGATAATCTGGCTCTGTCCGGCTTGAATATCAAGCTGGCCGCCGACTTGCAGCGGAGTCGAATTAATATTGTTGCCATAACCCATGGTCTGTGAATTGGGTATTGCCGGTGAAACTTCCCATTTCGGCGGCAGATAATCTGCAGAATTAATAGCGTACTCCAGTCCGCTTTCATCGGAGCGACGCATCTTTATGCAAATAAGTCTTTTACCATTGCGCAAAACCATATCGCCAATGCCCTCTACAATAATCAGTCTGTTGTCCGGGCCTTTGGTGCGGAAACCTACCGGAACCTCAACTCTCTCAACGATCATACTGACAACCGGTCTTTGCGTCATATTCAAAGCCTTTTTACCTAAGTCAATATATGTAAAGATATTATCTCTCCATACTCTCTCGGGGGCAATAACCACATCATCTGGATTGGGAACATAGACTTCCAAGTCAAATCTGAAATCGCTTGGATCAACCGGAATACTCTTAATCCAATCACTGTCTTGATTCCTTCGGGTATAGGTCGAGGCTAAGGATTTATTACCTGATGCCGCCAAGCCACCATTGGCCGAACCCATGACACCGCCGGACGGAAGATTTCCGTTTGCACCATTTCCCTGCCCGTCAACAACCTCTATATCAATTATTGCATTGGTGAGCCTTTCGGTATTAACCGCCTCCGATTTCACATAAAACACATATCTGTTGCCGGAACGGCCGAAAACAATTATGTTGGTATCAACGCCGACATTGGAACCTTTTCTGGGATAAAGTAAAAGGGTGGACGGACCGGATATCTGGCCGTCAAAAGTTGCACTGTCGCCAATAAAAATATCTTCGATCAACTCCCATGAAGGAAAGTTAATCATGGTAATCATTCCTTCGCGTACTCTTATCGGCAAAACCAGATCCGGAGTCCAGTAATATTTCGAATATGCCGGCTTGCTTTGCCCCTCTCCGAGATTTTGCAAAGGATCAAGCCACGCCGCTTGTGTCATACCCAAAGAATTAAAGCCGGCATAATTTAGGTTCATCGGCGTATAATTGCCCTGAGCCTGTTCGGCACTGGCATCCATCATCTGTTGGTCTACCTGAGATTTAGCTTCGAAAGCAACCAACAACGACAATACTGACAACAAAAATTTTATTTTTATATTTTTCGACACTTTATTTCTACCCTACTTTATTGCGGCTCAACGCATATCTATAAACCGTAAACCCAACCGGATTTTTCAACCTGTCGCCATATTTAACACTCTTGCGACGATATCCGACATTAAGAGAGGCCGTCCAATAACCTATCTCCGGCTCTGCCGAAGACGGATACATATCTCTGGTCTCATATTCAACTTGCCATACTCCGTCCGTGAGCTCATTAACCGAAAGTATTTTTACACTTCGCTCCATACCTTGATTTTTTATGATATCTACCGCTCGCTTGGCTACATTATCCAAAAAATCTTGATAAACTCGATTATCCGACATCTCCTGTATCGGACCTCCCGGCATCCATCTGGCCTCAACCTCGGCGACATCACTGCTGAAAGTACTTCTCAACAAAACATACTCTCGAACAAAGACTTCGGTAATCGCCTTACGATTTCTAAGCTCAGTGGTTATCGGCTGAATATTATAAACTTGTTCGGAACGATTTTGAAAAGTAAGCAAGAACGGCTCAATGCGGTATAGCGGAACAACCTGCAGAATTGCCAGTATCAAAACGATGTTGCAGCACAGACTAAACGCTGTAATTACGGCAAATGCACGTGCCGTCCACAAATATCTCTTTTCGGCAATATTAGCCACAAACACTTCATCGCGTACCGATTTCTTGGACGCAGGGCGTCTGGGGGCGTTTTGATTGCCGATAAGTCTAGGTTGCGGTCTGTTTCCTTCTATTCCGTCCACTTCGGAACTCCCTTAAACTAAATTGTTGCAACAAACCAATCCGGCAGGTTTTTAGGCAGTTCTATCTCCATACAGGCACAGGGCGATAATTTCAATTCATCGGCACCGGTACCGATACCTACCGGCTCCGGCTCATAGTATGACCCGTAGCAGCCGGAGAGAGCTAGCAAACCAAACAATATCAACAGCTTAATTCGATTATTCATAGATACACCTTCCTTTTGGCAGGACCAATTTAGTCCTGCAGACAGTATAAAGTTATACTGTTTTATTTTAAATGTCTAACAGCTTAGGTATACTTATCAACAAATTAGAATATTTCGACTTCGGTCTGAGAGTAACGGGTTACCGTAAAGCCGAGCGGATTTATCAAACGGGTTGCCACAAATGCTCTTTCGGGAATAAAATACGCCGTGATGGATGAGGTCCAATATCTTACACGCAAGGTAGTCTCTTGTTGTGCTTGTGTTTTACCTTGCTCATTGTAAAGGTCGTATGTCTTAAAATCAACCTTCCACACCGCCGATCTCTTTCCGCCTTGGCGGGTAACGGAAATAATTTCGACTTCTCTTACTAATGTTTGCTTAAATATATTCTCCCAAACTTGCTTGGTCGAATTACCAAATTCATTATAGACCTCTGGAGATGAAAGATAGTTCAACATTCCGCCTCCCATCCAGCGACTACGCATCTCAACCGGATCGTTAATTATGGTGTTGCGGAGAATTACATATTGCCGGATAAACATTTCAAGAAGTTTGTCTTTTGAGGTCATATCTTGCGAAACGGCCTCATTCCTGACAATATTTTCCGATTCACTCTGGTTTATCAGTAAAAAAGGCTCAACCTCAACCATCGGAGCAAGTCTGAATAACGCTAGTGACGCCATAACAAAAAACATCATTGATATGGTTGCTATAACTATAAAAAAACGCGAAACCCACAAGTAATACACTTGGCGAAAAGTACTTTGCTCTTCTTCCAATTCATTTATATATTGCGGAGCTTTGGCGTTGCCTTCTATTGCTAGGGTCTTGGTACCGCCCGAAAGCTGTCTGGTTTCCATCTATCTACTCTCTTTTTACCAATAATTTGCACAGTAGGGCTCGGTAGGATCAGTATAATCGCCCTCTTGTTCTTTTAAACTGTTTTTATACTTATCTACAGCTGCGTTATCTGCTTCGGCCTTCTTAATCTCGGCATTTATGTCTTCAATATCTGCCGTTACCGAAGACACTTTCATTACATAATTTTTATCTTGCTCCATTACATATATCAATGTTTTTAAGTTATTTATTTTCTCTTCAACTGGAGCGTTGTCTTCCGTTTCTTCTTCTGTTGCCGAAATAACCTCTGCCGCCGAGGCTATTTTTTGTTTTTCAATCTCCTTTAGTTTATTTACCGCAAGATTATAGTCGCTTTCGTTTCTTAAATCAAAATCTTTGGTGGGAGAAAACCCATATTCTTCAAGCGATGCAACCAGATTTTCCATATCCTTGTCATATCTTTGCTGATATTCTTCCAAATTCTCTTTTTGAAGCTTTTCATTTTCAACATGCCGCAAAAAGTCTCCGATTTGGTTACGCGAAATAGAGGCATGGTTACCAAGCGATATCTTATTTTTCTTGGCATTGGTCAGTTTGGCACTATCCTCGTTGGCTAGCAAATCAGAATAGGTATTATACAGCCGTTTTCTGATTTTAAGATTATTTTTTTTATCGGCTTCTAATATCATCCCAAGCTCGCTGTATTCGCATCCGGGTTTTTCTACCCCGCTGGTGTTTAACCCTAAATCGACTTTGGAATCGTACATACTATGGTACAGTTTGCCATTCTTTGCTTTAACCTGTATGCAACGCGGCAATGAACTCTTGGATAAATCTTTGCGAGATCGGTAGTTGCCGCTGGTATTGATATCTAATACTTCGCGATAGCCATCAACTACACAAGGCATTATACCACCGCGAGAAAATGCTTCGTCGTGGCAACCTATGTCTAATGCATCTTTTAACTTAAAATCGGTTTCAATAAAGGCATTTTGTTTTAACATATCCTGCCAAATCTGCGGTACTTCCCCGCCATAGTTCAAAAATTCGGCTGCGGTGATACTTCTTTTTTCAAGACCTTTGCCGGTTGGCTTAATTCCGCCAAAATCCGTACTGTCAAAATGGAAAACCTCTCTTACCGGCGGTAATGAATAGTCCGGAATGGCATACGGAGCTTTCATATCTCTGGCCTTTGGCGTTGCACCTACGAAGAAACCTTCACTTTCGGTACCGCTGTCAGTTGCCAACAACTTGGCATAAACGGCAACATTTTTTATCTCTATTATGCCAGAAAGACTGTAAGCAAGCGTCAATGCTTTAAGCTTGGAAATCATTTCGTTGTGAATTGCTACAACTTTTGAATGCGATGACGGCAAATACAGACTGTCACCCATAGCCATAAGTTTGTTGTAGCTGTCGTCGACTACAATATCGACCTGTTCGTAAAGAGCATTTAGCGATCGCTTGGCCGCTGCTTCGGCAGACATCAGGGTTATCAGAGGATCTATGGCCGGATTATCTTCGGCTTTTTCTTTTAGTGTTGCTTTTAAATTCTTTTTTACATCTTTGGCATAATCCTCCGAGCTTTCTGCAACTGCCGTTGCAACATTTGCCTTTATTTTTTCTACCTCATCGGCTTTTTTATCCATACTGTTGGCCGCACTTTCCTGCATGGCCAATTTGGCTTCGGCTATCTTGTCATCTAATGAAGCGAGCTCGTCTTCGTATTTGGACAATATCTTTTTGTTAGATGATATGCTGCTGTTTAAGGTCTTTATTTTACTGTCATCGGTATTATCCGTTATATTAGATTTAGCGGCCTTATTGAGGGCGTCGGTTCCGATTATTTTTTCATTGGAGGTCGGAATTACCGTCGAACCAGCATCAGGATATACGACCTTTGCATTAACTTTGCTGTCCAGCTCTTGTAGCGCCGTATCTTGGGTCACCGCTCTCATGTCGGAAATCTCATTGCTGGAAGCTGATATTTTGGCATTGACGCTGTCCATTTTGGCAACCAAAGCCTCTCTTTGTTTTTCCAAAGAGTCGAGCGTCGACTTCATCGAACCGCTATATTGGGATAATGCGGCAGAACTGTCTTTTTGATTTTGTGCAACCTTGGCCGCCGCTTCTTGCTGAATGCTTCGTATATTTTGCTGATATTTGGTATCGGAGATATCTTGATTCTTACCTTGCAAACGAGATACCACTATTGCCAATACATCCTCTTTGGTATATTGTTTCAAATATTCTTTAATATTTTCATATTTGCGTTGCAGGTATTGTCCATAAAAGCTTTTGGTATCGGTCCATATCATCTTATTATTGTTGGGATTTCCCCATTTTTTAGGCTCTTGTGCCAACATCTTAGCCGCTTCCGCTCCGATTTGCCAGGACATCATATCGCTTTTGCGGCCTTCATCCTGCGAGGTTTCTTGCTGACTCTTACTTAGCGAAACATCTATATTTTGACCGGCTTCTTCGGATTGTTGCATATCCGGATCGTCAGATAACGCCGTTAATTCTTCGCTGTCTAATGAAATCTGCGGAACATCTTCCGCCTCAACCATGGTGGTTTCAGCGGCTTTGGCCGTGTCATATGCATCTATTGCCCAAGCCGATATCCCCTTGCGTAAATCATGACGATTGACATTGTCGCCCAAAGAAACTCCTGACCATACGGTTACCGGATTACTGAAATAATGTCCGAGATATTTTATGGCACATTGTTCCGAAAGTTTGAGTCTTTGAAGGCTTTCATTATAGTCATCCTGCATTTTTATCAGTTCTTCTGCCGCTTTGCGATACTCTTTTACCTGTCTGACCATATTGTGAACATTCATTGCCGTGGTAACATCCGTTTCGGCCGCACTTAAACCATCAAGTGCAGCCAGCTTGTCTTCTGCTGCGACCAAAGGATGCTCATTATCTGCCTCCTCCGGAGCTACAAACTCAACCGTTTGTTTTACCAATCTCATAGATTCATTGTTTTGCATCACAGACGCGGCTTCAATGTCCGACAAACTGCCGGAAACCGAATTGTAAGAAACTTGTGCAAATGCCAGAGGGAAGCTTTGGCTGATTAAGTACGCATAATCTCTGCTCTTGCCTCTACGATCATAATTGGCGGAGGTTGTATCAGTCTTATCTTCTAAAACCTGCGGTTCTATTTTCATCATCATCTGAACGGCTTTTAGTCTGGCTTTAAGTGCGGCAACACTTTCCCAAATCCTGACTACGCTGTCATAGGCTTCCAAAGTCTTGCCGTATGTAAACAAAACCTCGTTGTTACCACCGTTATTACTACTGGGATATTTGCATAACTCCCCATCTCCTTCAGCACAGGATGTGGCCAATTCTATGCTGGCTTTTATCTCTTTTTCTACATCTTGTTGCATTATTTTTGAGGCAACATATATTGCATAAATATTGTTGATGTAAAAACTGTTGCGTTGTTCTATTTTTTCATTTACATCATTTACCTGTTTGCTTTTATATGTCATCAGAGCTTTTCTCATATCTCTGGCCATTTTTCTTACGGTCATATAATTAATATCTCGGTTGCAATAAGTCGACTTACTCAGTCCGGGGACACCGTCAACCTCTAATATGGCTCCGCTCTTTATATTATCAAAGGTTGTTGTGGCAGCCGATTGCAAATTGCTGATATCTGCTTTACCTTGCAAAATTATTTGCTGACTTTGATTAACGGTGCTTTGCAAATTTCCGGCTACTTGCGTTACTTCTTCCGGTATATCAAGGGTAATAGATACCGGAGCCGCGTGATATACAAAATCCCACGGCATTTGGGAATAAACACCTCTCGGAGCAAGAGAGAATAATATTATCAGTAAATATGCGAACAGCTTTCTCATCTCTTTTCTCCTATAACATCATTCTACCGGAAACACCAAGAGATCCGCCCAAATCAGAACCTACATCTTGAACCTGCTCGACTATCTCTTTTCCTTCCTCAATTTTGTTTTGAGCTCCTTCAACTTTATCTTGAACATCTTCGGTAGTACTTTTTATTTTGGCAACTGTATCTTCTACTGTTTCTGTTTCTGTTTCTGTTTCTGCTTCTGCTTCACTTTCATCCTCACTGGTGTCGTAGGCACAAACATCAACCGATGATATTGTCTCATCAACCGGTGTATTATTGCTCGCAATAATAACAATGGTTTCGGCTTCGATTGCCTTAAGCTCCAAAAGCAGGTAAGTTTGCAGAGTTTTCATTTGGTTGACAATTTCTTTGATGGCAAATTGTACCGTCTCGGATTTTCCATTAACCGTTTCCGAGGTGGCTGATATATTTTCTTGTTCTTCTTGCGTATCGGTTGTGGCACTTATCGCCGTGGTGGATGCCGATGCCGCTTCCAAAACCGCATCATAGCGGGATTTTTCTTTGGCCTCTTGCTTCTTGAAACGATCATTTTCGCTAATATCTGATCCTTTCTTAAAAGAAAATTCCTCCATGGACTTGGATATTTCTTCTGCTGGCGACATCATTTCGACATCAACATAGCTATCTGTTGTCAATTTGGCAAGAGACATCGTTAAGTCGGTAATCTTTTGCCTTTGATTTTCTATCTTTGCTTTATATTCTTCTTCTATCATTTGCATTTCGGCTGTCAGATTGTCTTCTATATCTGCCCGCTCTGAATTGAAGGCACTTATTGCCTCTTCATTATCTTGCCTAAATGCAACAATCTCCAACTGTATCGAAGCCTTTTTATCTTCATCTGCCGCATTTGCCAGTTCCTGTTCGTAGATGGCAACACTGGTTTCAAAATTATCTTGGGCTTGCTTTATCTTTTCTT
This sequence comes from uncultured Pseudomonadota bacterium, assembly GCA_949292335.1. Lineage (GTDB taxonomy): Bacteria > Pseudomonadota > Alphaproteobacteria > RF32 > CAG-239 > CAZU01. The sequence goes on along the minus strand of CASEYY010000015.1, from coordinate 52,008 downwards.
CCAGAACTTTGCGTTCCAGCTCAGCATTAGATTTTAAATCTGAAAGAGCCTGCTCTTTCTGTTTTTCTATATCTTTTAAATTAATCCCCTCTTGGGCAATTTCTTTGGATAACATCGCAATCTTGTATTCCGGAGAATTTACAACCGCCCCTTTGACTTTATTATAGGTATTGAGTGCCTTGTTATAGGTGTCTTGTGCATATTTGATTCCTTCTTTAGCGGCCTTTATCCCATCGCCGATAAAAGTGGCAAACTGTGATTCACTTATTTGCTCCATTACCGTTTGGTAGTTTTCTTGCTGTTTTTGCACCCAATCGGCAAATTTGCCACCGGTCTTACTTATATCCAGCTTGAATATGTCTTGTGCGTAAGCATCTCCGCTGATACAAACTATCAGGAGTGCAAGCGATAAAATAATGTTTCTTATTTGCATTTTCATATTTTTTACTCCATTACTTTAGCACTTCACAATCTGTGACATATTCATATCTTCCATCTGATAAGGCCCGAAATGATGAATATGTACCGGCAGGCAGACTGTCTAACTCATCCAAAGCATCAAGCATGACTATGCCGGCTTCAAATGAATTAATTATGTTCAAACGACGAGATATGTCGGCCATCCTTTGGACTATTTCTTTTTCAAGAATTGCTATTTCATTGTCGGTACCGGTAGATGAAGAAGATGCTTTTTTTTCTTCTTTCTCTATGTATGCCGAAATTTTTATGGATTGAGCATAGAGGTTGGAAACATAATTGGACATCACATCATACTTGTTTTGCGTGGCCGTGGTTGATTGACCACTACCGGGATTTATCAATCTGGCAAGTCGGCAACGATAGTAGCTGTTGTCTTCAATATCAGAATCTCCGAGCGGCGACAGCCACAAAAGCTCAGGATCCCCTTTTACCTGAGATTTTGCGTAGCTCGCCACAGAACTACTTATAAGCATAGCTGTCATAATCACCATAATGTTAATTATTTTACCTAACATTTGCTTTCTCCAACCGTTGTGCCGGCCCAACAATATTATTTTCCGGTATTTTTTTGGCTTTAACAGATGGCGTCAAAACGAGCCCCTCAGAAGTTATTTGACCATTGGCAGCTCCTGATTTTGCCCCGCTGTTGCGGCTTAGTTGCTGTTGAATGCTGACCTGGCTTTTAGCCTCAACTGCTTTCTTCGGTGTTGCTTTATTCTCGGCCGCGGCTTTCATGACATCTGTCAGCGAAACCAGTGATGCCCCTTGCTCAATACTTTTAAATTGCGTGGGTACCGCAATTTGTTCGGTTCGTGTAGTATCTTGTGCCAAAACCGCCGCTGAAGTTATCGCCTCGGCTTTATTCCCGATAATCGGTCGGACGGTACTGATTGCCGAAACATCATCTGCAACCGCTGCTGCGGCTTGCGAGCTTGCCGCTGTTGCTTCATTCATTCGCGTGACGGTGTTTATCCTCTCGACTCTTTGAGCCGGCATAAAGGTTGCTTTGCTCTCATTGTTTACCTTTTGCATAGCTGCCGCTCGCGAAACTATTGAGGTCTCTGCTCCTATGGCCACTTGTGCCTCCGCCTCATCAGCCCCAATGGCTTCCGATTCTTCCGTTCCGACAGCATCCGCTTCTGTTTCTGCCGGCTCCGCAACCGCCGTATCTCCTCCGGCCGGTTCGGCTCTTTTGATTTCATTTTCATCTTCGCCTATCGCTTCTTTTACGGTATCCGCGACTTCTTTACCGGTGTCTATTATGTCCTCAACCTCAGATTTATAACTGCGGTACATATCTCTTATCTCGTTGCCTTCCGCTATTGCCGCGTCTGCCATAGCCTTATATTCCAATGCTTTGGCATTTAAACGATTATACTTCTCCACTAATTCTTCTTTGCGTTCTTTGGCTGTTTCCAGATAATCTTCAACTCTGGCGGCTTTTTCTCGTGCAACCTCTGCTTTTTCCTTATATTTCTCCAAACGCCCGAGATTAATGTTATCAAGACTTAGGCTTACTTTGGTCGTTAAAATTTTACGTGCTATACCGGAATACTTTTTTTGAACCAATCCTGCTTGTTTGAGAAAACTGTTGCTCTGCGTCAAAGCGTTCGAAAGCAAATCGGTTCCGGCAAAACTTGGCCGCCCCGACAGGAGCAAAATTATTGATACCAGCAATGTCAACAAAATTCTCATAGCATCCTCTCTTGACATTATGACGGCGGCATGGCCAAATCCGTGTTATCGGTATTAACATCAACCAACGGAACCAATATATTCAATACATTGTTTATATTGTTAAAATTTATACCGGAGGCTCGCAAATCTATTGCTTCCAAAAATACTGACGAATTATCCGATGATATCTTGTTGTTTGCTTCCATCTTTTCACGGCTGTCATTGTCCAGACTTACCGTTTCGAGAGGATTTTCCCCTATCAGCTCATCTATGTGGTCTTCATATTCTCCCGATGAAACCATGGATCTGACGGATTTATATATATACTCTCCGACATAATCGTGCAATATGGCCGAACGTTCTTTGGCGTACGAAGCATAATCGGTTATGATACCTGTCTTATAGTCATATGCAAGCCTCGTAATACAGTCGGTGGTAATAATCGGATTACTCGAGCTTAGGCCGCATCTTTTGGCCAAAACCTCTGATACTATCAAATTGCCGTTGGCATCGCGACCATTATCGGATATTGCCGCGGCGGCGGCAAAAGAACCTAAAAGAAAGCCGAAAAAAAGCAGGTATTTCAGATGTTTTAGCATTTATTCCTCCTATTTTTCATTTTCTGGCGATAAATCGGCGTAGAGATATGAGTTGTAGGATTTTACACCAAGTTGACGAGCCCACAGGCGACGCAAGGCATTGTATCGCGTACCGATAATGCGGTTCATTTCCTTGGTGTATGACCAAACTGCATCAACGGTCTCCATATTGGAAGTGGTTACCGGATCTACCATGTTGTTTTTGAAAGTCAGGCTTTCGTTGTATATGGCAAAAGCCTCCAGAAAGGAAGCCGTAACATATTCGACATAACTGTTCATCAGGTCTGTTTGTAAAGTTGATTTTTCTTGTCTGTCGACCTCATCGGCTACTTCCGTATTAAGTTTTTGGTTGATTTGGGTTAAACATTTATCAAACTCTCCTTCTTCCGTTGCATTCTCATAATTTAAGTTACAGTAGGCAGATATGCTGTCGGGAACTATCAATACTTTGTCTGGCGTGGTGCCACCCTTAAATGCATCAATCTTTAATATACTGGCAAAGGCTAAAGGATAGCTTGTTTTAATGCTTTGCGGAGTTAAAAATGAGCTCTGGAAACCGGTGCGGGTCGGAGAGGGGGTGGCTTCTTGAGCATTGTTGCCCGTACCGAGTAGATCATCATCTACGGCAAAGTTACTTTGCATGGAATCAACGGCTCCGTTAACCTGATTTTCAATATTGGAACTTACTCCGGATACTATTTCATCGGCATTTTCAACCGTATCAACAACCGTATTGCTTACATCTTTAACCGTTTCAATACCCTCTTCGGCCATTGCCTTATATTCTTTGGCCGTTTCTATCGTATCTTCGGCCAAGCCTTTGTAGTATGCAACTCGCTCTTCCGCTTCCTCCTTATAGGAAAGAGCAATAGCTTTGTATTCCTCGGCTTTTTTCTTATACTCCGCTATTTTACCAAGTTTCTTTTGCAATTTTTCTTTTTGGTTGCTTATAAATTCCGAAACACTTTTTTTGGCTGTCCCTATGGCCGCCATGGTCTTTTGGTATTGCGTTACTTGTGCAATACTCTCCTTTACATTGTTAATGGTGTTGCTAACCTCGGTGGCCGCCTGAATGGTGCCGGGAATATCTGCCGTAGGGATAACGGCATAGGATGAGTGCGAATAAATTATGCAAGCCAGTATTGCGAGTGTTTTTATATGCTTGTTCATCTCTGTTCTCCCCTATCGGTCAACCTACCTACATTCTATCATATTTACGGCACAGATTAAATAACTTAACCGCCTTTTGCTAAAGATTTAAATATTTTGTAACAAAGTTGTCTTCGCCATATTCTTTTATTAGCTCTTCAACTAACAAAACATTCTTTCGGCCGGAATTGTATATCTTAAGATATGGACCTAATCCGCTCAAATCTACATCCAAAATCACCGATTCTCCGGTTGCCGGACGCGACAAAAGAATGGCATACGGGAAATCACGGTAGCTTTTACCAAAAATAAAATCAGTTTCGGCTTCGGTTAAATTCCAGTTTAAGTAATCTTCCGGCATGGCCTGCGGGTTGCGGAAAAAGATTACGGTTTGGCACTGACCGCGAATTACTTCGCCGACCCCGAGTTTATCAATAATATTGGGCTGCTGAAATGCACATAAATATGCCTGCCGTTTTTTACGACCTTCCTGTAGTCCGATAGTGAAATAGTCTCGGAACATTGGGTGCTTCAACATAGGTGCCGTTTCATCTATCATAATCAGAGACGGAACTCCGGTATCCCCGGTTTCGGACTGTATGCGGTGCATAATGTAACTGATTACCGCCGGAGCCAAGGTTTCGTCTTCAAATATATGTGTAAAGTCAAAAGCCATAAACCTTTTACTCTTTAGGTCCAAGCTATCGTCTTGAGAATTAAAAATACTGCCGTATTGATCGGGATTTACCCATTTAAACAATTCTCGACGCATATTACCGGTCGGCGAAAAGCAACTCTTATACAGGTTACTCATCATTCTTTCTTCCGGACGCAGATAATCAAATGCCGTGGTAACAGCTCGAGCAATTTCCTTTTCCGAAACCGCATCATCAACCAGTGTTATGGCTCGCATCCAACGACGCAAAAATGCTCTGTTATTGGGCGTATTGGCACAGGCAAAAGGATTAAGCGAAACATTCTTTTCATCACCTTCAAAACCGATATACGCACCCTTAACCGCACGAGTAAATATTTCGGCACCGCGGTGACGATCAAAGAAAAACACCTTTAAATCGCCATGTCGCATTGCCTGTCCGGCCAAAAAGGTCAACAATGTAGTTTTACCTTGACCGGTAGGACCGATAATACAACAGTGTGCAACCGCAGAATCTTCTGATGAAACATGGAACTGAAACCGATAAGCCGAACCGGAAGTGGTACGGAAAACGGTGATTGCTCCCGGACCCCAGTCGGACTTGGAGAAGCCTTCCGAAGGCTTGTCGAACGAAACCGCCGTCGCAACGACCCTGGACAAATAACGATAGGTTCTCGGTAAGGTTTCATAGGTCGGAAACTGGTTAAAGAATGTGGCCTGAGCAACCCAACCTTCTCTCACCGGCGTAACGCTGAAAAGACGGCATATTCTTTGAACCTCGCTCTCGGCATTGTCTATTTCTTCTTTGGTCTTTCCTCTGAGCAATATCGCCATGGCATATTCGGTTAACGCCTGGTGATCGCTGTCGCTTTCTTCAATAGCCGACAGCACTTCGCTGTATTGTCCGATAACATCTCCAGAAAAGCTGGTCATGGCCGCCATTCTTTGTTGCTGCAACAGTAATGCTCGGGCTTGTGGCTTAAATATCGGGCGAATGTTGTGCAACAAAACCAGCTCGCAGTCAATGGCCAAAAGTGAGGAGACCATCGCTTCGTCCATATAGTCACCGGATGAACGAATTCCCATTACCGCTTCATAAAGCTCTTTCTCTCCGGAGAAAAACTTGATAAGTCCTTCTTCGCCGGTAAAATGAATATGGTCAGCCGTCAAAAGCTGGTTTAACTGTGCTCCGACGGCTCCTCTGACCTTTGGCATGGGACGAGATATCGGTGAGCAAAGTTTGGAATAAACTATAAACGGACTATCCTCTGCGGGGCTGCCTTCTTCCTCAATGAGAGGTTTAACACCGTAGTCGTTAAGGGTCGCGATGAGGGATTGTGAAGCATAGTTCAAATCTTTGAGATTTTCATCGCGGTCGGCAACCGACAAAACTATGTAGTGTGTATTGAAAAATACATTGTCAATGTTTTCTTGCCATACTTCCGATATCTTTTCCAAAAGAGCATTGTTAAAGTTGTTTACATTATCTTCCAGCGGGACTCTCTCTCTTATGGTAATAACCCTACAAGTAACCTGCAAGTCGGACATACCGTCAATCCATGACTTTCTGGCTTCAAACATTGATAGAACTTTTTCATCGGTAGCAAATGCAAGATCAGCTCCGGTAACTCTGAACACGCGAGCCAAAGAGCCGTTATAGCAACGAATCGTCATACCGTCGGAAAGAAGTTTTTCAAACGGCATAAAATCCGAAACTCGGGACTCTCTAGGGTGCGGCAAGACCAAATGACCGAATTTGGTTGCCCAAAAACCGGCAAAAGCCGCTGCCGAAATAAAACCTATAACGGCAACCAATATTTCAAAACTTGACAGACCTTCAACGAAGATCGAGAAAAAATCATAATCAGGGTGCAAATTTGTTCCCCTTTACTTTATAGAGGTTAGTTGTTTTTTTGGCACTTTGACCATAGGCTTGAATCATTGCCGAGATGTGAGGTTCTTTGATACCCATAAAAACGCTAAAAACATGCCCCAAGACCAAAGACACCATAAACCACAAAGGGTTTACATTGAATGTTCCCATAAACATAAACATTATCGGAAATTGTACCCCGAGATTGAGCAGAACCGGCAGAAACGGCCCCCACAAAATCTTGGGCGGATTGGCAACTGCTTTTAATATCACTTCTCGCATATCAATTCTCTTTTAAACTACAGCCGAGGTTATGATAAAACATCCGTTATTTTTTCGCAACAATACAAATAATTTTATCCTACATCTATTTGACACATAAAAAACGGAAGTATTACATAACTTTATGTTAAGAGCATACTTCCGTTTTATGAATAATGAGTTAACTTGTTTTAGCCGTACAACTCTTTTTCAAGCCGTCTCACCTCAGCAACCGATTTATCGTAGTTGCTTTGAGCCGTACTCAACTTGTTTCTGGCCTGATTTAACTTGCTTTGGTATTCATCATACAGAGCCTTGGCTTCTTTGTATTCATCATAGAGTTGAGCCGCTCTTCTTAAGCCTGCTTCATCACCCTCCTGCAAGCTGTTTTTGGCTTGAGTGTACCTAAGTGCGGCGTCGTCCACTACATTTCTTTGCTGCGATACCAATCTTTCATATTTGTTGATATCAGATGACGCTTCCTGCATATCGGCTTGATATTCGCGTTGCTTATATTTTTCGGACTCCAAGGCCTTGCGTTGATAGTCACTTTCGTAGCTCTGAAGCTCACTGTTCAAGGCTTCGTACTCTTGCTTGGCAGCAGCGGCTTCGCTGGCTGCTAGGCTGTACTGACTTGCAAGACGATCGGCTAACTGGCAATCGCTTGTATTTCCGCTTTGTTGACACCGTTGCAGAGCCTTTTGGTATTCATTATAGGTGTTGGCGGCGGCTGCCTCTTTCTCATTTTTGGTATATTCGGCTACATCGGTCTTATTTTTTTGCTCGACATAGCTGTTTTTAGAAGCCTGAGCTACTGCATTGGGATTAGTTTCGCTCTCATATTGGTTAACCAATATTTGATTTGCAACATCTTCACTTGAGGTTAAACGACTATCACCGGTTTTGTTGACATCCTCATTGGTGTAAGAATCCAGTCTTTCAGCAGCATCGTTAGCCTCTGAGTACGCGCTGTTATAATCGCGTTGAGCTTGTTCTTTTTGTTTGGATAAATCATTGTATTCTTTATTCTTTTCTTCGTAATTGTCCTTTTTGTCACTCATCTCAGCAAGCTTATTTTCGTATTCGCGCTTCAATCTATTGATTTCGGACTGATTTGCACCGCTTGAAACAGCTTGATTGTATGCATCTTGCGCAGCCTGAGCGTCTTTCATGGCTTGATTGTACTCATCTTTGGCCGTATTCATATCATCTTTGGCACCATCAATCTTGCTATTAACCTCATCAAGAGTTGCTTTGGCATTTTCAGATTTTTCTTTAGCGTTTTCCAAATCTCTTTGAGCCTGATTTTGGTTGGCAGTCAGAGCATTTTGATATGCGTCTTCGGCTTTGTTTTTGGCTGCATCATAATCATTTTTGGTCTGCTCGAGCTGGTCTTTTTTATTATTAAGAGCAGCATTGGCGGCAGACGAAGCCTCTCTGGCGGTTGTACACAACGAGCTGTTAGGATCGGTTGCACAGGCTCTGTCGGCACTCTGCTGTTTGCTTGCGGCTTCTTGCTCAAGTTGTTTTACCTGTTGTTCTTGACTGTTGACCGCAGAATAGAGGGCGTCTGCTTCAGACATTGCTTGCTCATACTGGCTGTTAGCAATCTCGGCCTCGTGTTTCAATCTATTGGCTTCTTGCTCTTGCTCATAGGCAAGTTGTTTTTCCATTTCTTTGAGTTTTTGTTCATCTTCATTGCTTACCAGCTTATTGGCCGTATCCTCTGAGGTCTCATAGCGACTATCGCCGGTTGCATTTTCTTTCTCATTTACATAAGAGGTCAGAGTATTGGCGGCATCAAGAGCTTTTTGACGAGCATTTGCGCATTCAGAACTTCCAGGATTTTTGCTACAAATATCATCTGCATCCTTAGCTGCCTTTTCGTAATCTTCCTCAGCCTTAGATATGTTACTATCTAGAGCCTCGTTATAGGCGTGTTCCATTGACCTCTTGGCCTCATCATACTCATCTTTGGTCTTATTTAATTGCTCTTCTTTGGCCTGTAGAGAATCCTCAACTGCCTTCAAGCTATTGCGCGAAGCTTGACACAAAGGAGAGGTATCGTTATCGCCGTTACAATTCTGCTCAACTGCCTTTTCGGCACTGGCTTTTTGATTTTGCAACTGCTTAACTTCTTGTTCTTGCTTCTGCATATCGTTATACATATTGCTTACTTGTTCGCTCTTGGCTCGATAATCCTCATTTTTGCCGGCATTGCTTTCGCGATAAGCTTGATCGGCGGCAGCCTGTGCTTGAGCACGATTTTGTTGTACCTTTTGCTCTTTATTATCTGCATATTTATCATACAGGCTCTTACCTCCCGGAAGGATTGGTGCACTTTCTATAGCGTTGGTAACCACACCTACCTGCATCAAACCGTCTTGAGCTAAACCGTTAAGTTGTGATGACTTGTCGCTGATATCTGAAGCTAAGTCATTGGTCGTTGTTATGAAATTACTCTGGCCGGCCCATTCGCCATCAACATTTTCTACACCTCCGGTTGAAGCATCCCACTCCTGACCTTTCAACATAGCGTCAAAGGCATTGGTGGCTTCTCCGCTGTTGCGGCGGTCTTGCAATTCTTTTTGTTGTTCTACACTCTTGCCCATATCTTGGACGTTGTTAGATATTGTAGACATAGCATTGGTAACCGAACCAATAGCTCCAGTGGTGGTAGAGACAGCTGTGTTAACATTGCTTAAAATTATACCTGTATTGGTTACAATTTCAGTTAAGCTTGCCCCTTTCATATTTTTAGCAGCCTGCGTGATATTGGAAACAGTATCTTTTACGGTATCGACACGAGCCTTCATATCTTGAGCAACGGCAACCGTTGTCTTTACAGTATCGGCAGCTTTTTTAGCCGTTGAAATAACATCTTTGACACAGCTGGTGAAGTTAGCCCAACCAGAACCGCTGGTACCTTGGCAGAACCCTGCTGCAGATGCCGTGAATTCTTCTGCGACTTTTTCCGTATCTGTACCCTGCGCGCTAAGCTCAAACATTCTTAAACCTGTTTGTCTATCTACATTATCACCATATACATAATAGCTATCTTTGAAGGCATTGGCTAGTTGGTTAGCGCCATCGGTTTTAGTTCCGGTTGGTGTCGCGCCATCGTCCCACACCCCTATATAATAGTGGGTACCACCATCTCCGGCAACCATATATTCAATCAGTCGTCCCATATTAGCGACCAAGAACAAACCCATTGCAATATTAGCAAACCACTTCCAGCTTAATTTATTGAAAATTGCAGCCCACGCAAAGCCGATTAAGCCAAAACCGGCAAATATATACACTAAGGGTTTGAGACCAACGACAACTCTGGCTGCACGACGAGTTATCTTTTCTAGAACATCTCCTCCGGAGTCATAATTAAATTTTTCAGACCTATAGCCGGCAAAACTGTTTGCATCGCTGCCACTCATTGATATTTGGCGAGCTTCATCTATGTCTACTATTCCGTAGCTATTGTCGTTTTTTGTTCCTTGTTTTACACGACCCTGAGCAGCCAATACACTTTCTGATAACGGTCTGTCGGCCATAGCATTTTTTGCTTCTTCATATGCTGATTGAGCGGCTTCTGCTTGAGCTTTTAATGCCTCTGCCTGAGCACAGGCATCTTTTGCCTTTGCTCTGGCATCTTGAGATGTCATTGCACTGTATCTTGTACATTCCGCAGAGGCGGCTGCGGCTGCGACCGTAAGTTCATTGCTATAATTTTTCATCGAGTTGAGAGCATCAGATTGTTTACCATAATCTGAACCAGCGCTGGTAAATTCATTTTGTAATGCGTTTAGTTGCGCATCTTCTCCTGATGTACCTTCAACGGCTTGATTATGAGAATCAACCTTTTGCTGAGCCTCGGCAACAGCGGATTCTTCTGCAGCACAATTACCTTCTCCGTTTTCTTTTTCACATTTTTTGAGAGCTTTTTCGGCATCTTTTAATGCTTTTTGATCGGCTTTTATCTGCTTCTGCTCAGCCTTGGCGGCTGCCGCATCAGCCTTCTCTTGCATTTTTTTATTTTCCCAGTAGGCCTTTGAAGCATCTTTTTGAGCATCGTTATAAGATTCATTGGCAGCGTCAAAGTCAAACTTGGCATCTTCCATTGCTTTCTTTTCAGCCTGACAAGCATTTGCACCTTTAGTTGCGACACATGTATTATATTTTACCGAAGCATCTGTATAGGTGTTCTGCGTCATTTCTTTTGTTGACTGCGCTTGCTTCCATCTATCATTTATCGCAGTATCTTGTGCCGCCTGTGTATTTGTTGCTTTTTGGTTAGCCTCGTCGGCTTTACACTGAGCTTTACAAGCAGATATTTGCGAGCGATTACCTTTGTATGTTTCGCTACATTGCTTTTCGCAGTCACTGGCTGCAAAAACATTACCAGTTGAGAAGGCCATAATTATGCCAATCAGCATTATTACCTTGCTTATTTTAGATAATTTCATCATGGCTCCCTCCTGTATCCTTATCCGTCCTTATAATCTTATTCTGCAGTGTTTTCTTCTAAACCAGTCTCTTCAATGGCTGCTTCGGCAGCACTAGAACTGTTAGGTGGAGTATAAACATCCATACTGTCGTTCCAGTCTATGGTCTTGTTTAACTTTACTCTTTCGGTATAGGTATCATTAAATTCTTGTGTACTCATGCCGGTGGGATGTGTTAGTGTGTTGGTAATGAGACCTCCATCAAAACTGCTACATCCTGTTATCATGGCAACAATTTCTCCGGCAGAAGCTATAACCACCAGCGAAATGATTATCGCGCCCAGCCACTTCCAGTTGAGGTTACCAAAGAATCCTCCGACAGCCACCGCTATAATACCAAAACCGGCTACAACATATATCAAATCGCGTAATCTTTTGAAAATCAGAACTCCGGTAGTTACAAGTTGAGAAAACGCTCCGCCGTCAGTACCGCAGAAGTTGGCATTTTGTGTCGCACCTCCTTGGCCTTCCGTATTAACATCTCCTGTCGGTTTTGCTTTGAGCACGCATCTCCATTCGTCTGCACCATTTACATTTGACATTGTTTTAGTACATACACTTCCTTCTGGACACGGGCCTCCGCACATATCAGTCTGGGCGTAAACATCTCCGGCGCTGTAAACACAAACAAACAAGGCTATAAGAAGCACTTTTAATATGTCTTTTAACTTATACATCTTATCCTCCTATTTGCCTTAGTTCGCTTTTATTGACTGAGTTTGTTTTTGCACACCGTTACTTGTATAAAAATAAATCCAGCCTTCTTTTATTTAGGCCTTAGGCCCCGAGGCTTTTGCATAAGCCTCGAAGCCTTGACCTAAAACCTTAGTTAGTAGCTGACGAGAAGGTATCGTTAAAGCCACTAATGCTATCACCGGTTGCGTAGTTAACAATTGATCCGGCAGCAGCCAAAATTGCCAAACCTACAGCCAAAGCTGCAAACCATTTCCAGTTTACTTTTCCGAAAATAGCGGCAAAGGCAATACCTACAAGACCAAAACCACCAACGATGAAAATAATTGTTTTAACTGAGGTAAACACATTCAATGCTTTTTGTTTACCAAGTTCCATTACTGAACCCTGAGCGGCTGCATCACCAGTAAAGGCAAACAAACCTGCCAAAACTACAAGACACAAGGTCCAAATATTGTTCTTTATAAATTGCATTGTCTTTCTCCTTTTAAATTTTGCAAAACTTAATTTACTCTTTTAGAATACATAATTTTGGCAAATTTTGCCAGCAAAAACACTCTTAACAAAAAATGGTTAACATATTGTTTACACTTAATTATTTTTGCTGTAACAAAAAATTCACAGACCTTAAAAATTTCTAAACGGCATTTTTAGCAGTCTTTGCCTCGTGAATATAAAAAGAATCGTTTTTTATTGACCTCTTTCAGCTGAAGAATTTAATTTACTAATCAGCAAAAGTGCTGCTCCTATCATACCTGCATTATTCTCAAATTTGGCCTCTTTTAGTTCAAACGGCTGGGTCAAAATTTGCGAATTTACATCTTGATTAAGCTTCTCATACTCAACAAATTTGGCCATAGAACCGGATAATACTATCATCTCAGGATCAAATATATTGGCAAGCATGGTCAGACCTCGTTTTAGGTAATCTTGCCAGCGGTCAAATGCTACCTTAGCTTGATGATTACCCTCTTTTAGGCCTCTTATTACATCATAACTGGTGGCCTCAGGTCCCATACTCTCTCGGGCATTGACATTTAATCCGGTACCGGATGCAAAAGATTCAAAACAATCGTACATTCCACAACCACCGCATATTCTCTTATGACCTGAATCTACCGGAAAATGCATCTCTCCGGCGGCACCTGATTTGCCTTTTAACAATTTACCGTCTACAATTATGCCGGCTCCGACACCGGTTCCCAGCGTCAGGACAACAACATCTCTACAACCTTGCGCCGCTCCGATTGAATATTCGGCCCAACCGGCTGAGTTGGCATCGTTTTCAAGCAATACCGGTTTGTCGGTCAAGCTCATAAAGTCTGTCTTGTTATAGCCTTCCGGCAAATTGCCGACATTTGAGGTGATGGCCGTTCCATCGCGATTTATGGCTCCGGCTGTGGCAATGGCAACACCGTCAATTTCTTCCTCCAAACCCTTAACCGTTGTTTTTAACAGCTCATAAATACCTTGTGGGGTTTTTGGGGTTGAGACTTTTATGATTTCGTTTAAAAACTCACCGTGTTCATTAATTATCGAATAAGCTATCTTGGTGCCTCCGATATCAAAAGATAGTACTTTACTCATAAATACTCCTCCTTATACACATATATATTGCTTGTTATAATCGCTAATTGTTAATTTTTGGTGTTTTTTTAAATCCGTTGTTGTCTATTTTTGCACTTTATATATAATCGCCTCAGATTAATTGTTATGAAAAGAGGTTTCTATGGAAAAAATTGCCAGCTTTACCGTTGATCATCTGCGCCTAAACCGCGGGGTCTATGTTTCAAGAATCGATAATTTTGAGGGACAAACAATCACATCTTTTGATTTAAGAATGACCAAACCTAATTTTGAACCGGTAATGAACACCGCAGAAATTCATACTATTGAGCACCTAGGAGCTACTTTTTTACGAAATCATCCCGAATTTGCAAAAAAGACCGTATATTTCGGCCCTATGGGATGCCGCACCGGATTTTATATGCTCATAAGCGGGGAATACTCTTCTAGGCAAATACTACCCTTGGTTATTGAAATGTTTGCTTTTATTCGCGATTTTGAGGGCGAAGTACCGGGAGCTGCCGCCAAAGATTGCGGAAATTATTTGGATATGAACTTGCCAATGGCCAAGTTCCTGGCTAACCGCTACCTAAATGAAACACTTCTTGTTGCAACTGATGAAAACCTTATTTACCCTAAATAACAGAAAGAACCGATTATGTCTGATTTTATTAAACAATTTATTCGCGATGTACCTGATTTTCCTAAAAAAGGTATTCTGTTTAAGGATATTACCACAGCGATCAAAGATCCGGCTTGTTTCAAGGCTATTATTGATGAGTTTTACAACCTGTTCAAAGATAAAAAAATCGATAAAATTGCCGCTATTGAATCTCGAGGATATATCTTTGGCGCTCCTTTGGCCTATAAACTTGGCTGCGGATTGATCTTGATGAGAAAACCGGGGAAACTACCCGCTCAAACCATAAGCGAAAGTTATGATTTGGAATATGGTCAGGCACAACTTGAAATTCATACTGACTCCATTGAAAAAGGAGAAAGTATCCTGATTATTGACGATCTTTTAGCCACCGGCGGTACGGTCGAGGCTGCTTGTAAATTGGTAAATCGACTTGAGGGAAATATTGTTGCAACGGCATTCTTGATTGAGCTTACTGACTTGAACGGCTCTAAAAAAGTTGAAAAATATGCTCCCGTCATTTCTGTACTTAAATATTAAATAAAGGAAAATCTGATGAAAATAGGCCTTATTGTTGCCATGCAAAAAGAACTAAAGCTTTTTGCCGATAAATTGGTGAATTGCAAAAAAACAAATGTTAATCACCTGGAGTTTTACTGCGGTAATCTCGGCAGTCACCAAATTTATTTGGTACAAAGCGGTATAGGGAAAGTATGTGCGGCAATAGCCTGCATAGAAATGATAAAAAACTTTAATCCCGATTGTATTATCAACCTTGGTGTTGCCGGAGGAATCGATAAAGTAATCGGAGTTATGGATATTGTCGCAGCCAAAAATATTGCTTACCACGATGTTTGGTGCGGAACAGGTAATGAAAAAGGACAGGTACAAGGTCTGCCGGCTAAATTTGCCTCCGACGAAAAATTGGTTAAGCTGTTTGAATCCATAAAGTCTGATGTAAAAATTGTTTGTGCCGATATTGTGTCGGGTGATCAATTTATTTCTGATATTGATGAACTTAGAAAAATAAAAGCAAATTTCCCCGAAGCCGTTGCCGTGGATATGGAATCGGCCGCAATAGCACAAACTTGCTTTATTTATAACAAACCGTTTTTATCAATGCGAATTATCAGCGATACACCGGGAATCGAAAATCATAACCAGCAATATCTTGATTTCTGGAATGATGCGCCCAAAAAATCGGTTGATATGGTGGAAAAGCTATTGGATTTGCTGTAAATAGCTATCTATGGCCGCTAATACCCTTAATACCGTGTCGTTTATCTTTTCGTCCTTGCTCTCGACAACTATGTCGGCTTGCGAGTAATATGGATATTCTTCATTAATGTAGTTGCTTATCTTATCTCGCAATTTCTCATCATCGCCATTTAGAAAAGGACGATGTTGGCGTCCGGCCGTGCGGTTGCACAACACATCAACATCGGCTTTGAGCCAAACGGTTATTGCCCTCTCTTTGGCTAATCTGCGAGTTTGCTCGCAGACAAACGAACCTCCTCCGGAAGCCAAAACACAACTGCCTCCGGACAATAACCTTTTCATTACTCTGGCTTCGCCGGCTCTATACTCCTCGGCTCCAAAACACTTTAGCACATCAACCAGGCTAAGCCCTGCCGCTTTTTCTATTTCCATGTCTCCGTCGATAAACGGTAAAGCAAGCCGTTGTGCCAACCTTTTGCCGACCGAGGTCTTGCCGCTGCCCATCAATCCGACCAGCAATATTATTTTATCTGTTTGTATATTCATTTTTCGTTTATCTTTCAAAATTATTTTGCTAAATATATAAATAACATATTTTTTTCGCAACATCTTTTTTGTTAAGGAGTTCTTTATGCGTAGAGAAAAGTCATATACCTTGTATTATGTAATTGCCGTTGCAATCATTATCGCCGCCGGAGTAGCTTTGGTTCACGAAGTCCCCTTGAATCAGGAACATGTAGAAGAAGTTTTGAAATAGGCTTAAATGAACCGCGATATTATTGCCGATTTTTTGGATATGATGGCCGCCGAACATGGTTTGGCCGAAAATACTTTACGCTCTTATGAAAGAGATTTGGAACAGTTCTTTATCTCTTGCAACAAAGATTATCACAAAATCGACGAGAAAGATATTAAAGAATTAATCGCCTTTCTTAAGTCACAAGGTTATGCCGCTCGTTCTATTGCCAGAAAAATTTCCGCTTTGAACGATTTCTGCAAGTTTCTATTGTCCGAAAACGAAATTGCCAAAAACCCGATGCTCAATATCTCGGCTCCCAAAAAAAATCGCAGCTTACCTAAGTTTTTGACTAAAGACGAAATTAATCTCTTGCTTGAAGCCGCCGAGCATAACCCGGATGATGTGCATAAAAGAACCGCCGTTATGCTCAAGTTAATGTATGTCTGCGGCTTGCGAGTTTCGGAACTGGTCTCACTGCCCCTTAATTGCATAAATTTTGATAAAAAACAAATTTTGGTCAAAGGCAAAGGCTCCAAAGAGAGACTAATTCCGGTAGCCGATGTCGTCCTAAAGGAAATATTGCAATATTTTGAAATCAGAAAAAGATTATTAAAAGGGACAGAAAAGCCTTTTTTGTTTCCTTCTAAATCCAAAGAAGGACATCTGACCCGTGATGCCTTCTTTAAAGCAATTAAAAATCTCGCCGTCTTGGCCGGAATCTCACCAGAAAAGGTGTCACCTCATGTGTTGAGACATTCTTTTGCCACGCATTTATTAAACAGTAATGTCGATTTGCGTTCGGTGCAAATGATGCTGGGACATAAAGATATTACCACAACCGAAATTTATACCCATATAATAACCGAAAAATTGATTGAGGAAGTAAAAAGCAAACATCCGTTGGCTAAAAATTACTTGCGGCGGTAAATATCTTGTACTTTTTTGCCGACACCACCGACCGCAGAAACAGCCTTACCGGTTCCGGAAACAGCTTTTCCAACACCGGAGACCGCCTTGCCGACATTGCCGCCAATCTTATTTCCGGCCTTGGAAACACCCTTACCTACCGTAGAGACTAAGCTTCCGGCAGTAGAGGTTATTGCTCCGGCAGCTCCGGCTGCTATACCTGCTACTCCGCCTGTAGCAGCGGTAAATGCCGCTCCAAAAGGCTGGGCTACCTTGCCGGCAGCTCCTTTGATGGTTGATGCCGCCATGGAGCCTATCTTGCCTGTCATACCGGCAAATACTCCGCCGTCTGCCAACTTGGCAGCTAACGGATTAACTTGGGCTACAAATTTATAGCCAAACAAACAAGAGAAAATTATTAATAAAAATCCCACCCCTCCGATGTCGGTTGCCTTTTTGAGATTATCAATATTTTGTTCGTTAATGGCCAGAGCTATTTTGTTAAAATTATCGTTATTCACCATCTGAACTTGGTTGGTATTTGCCTGATTCGCAACCTGTGAATAAGACATTGATTGGTTAATCAGCTCAATATTAACACTGATGACAAAACCGGTGAAAAACATCACAAAGAAAGTATTGAGCAATAATTTAAATCCGGTGGAGGCATATTGAGCAGTGGCTCTGAACGGCCAACCGGCAATCATCAGCGGCATCATCGCCCCAATTACCGAAAGCTGCAATAATGCATCCAGAAAATAGAATGCAAATGTTATGGTCAGCAGAAAACCAAAAACTACAAAAATCGTGCCCAGTCCCATCATTCCCAAACCGGCCATGAAATCGTCTTTATTGGTTGTGAATATTTCGTGCCCGCCGACGCAAAATAAAGATGTACCGATGGCCTGCATATATGACAACTGATATTGGATGGAACGCAAATATGTTTCCAGTTTGCTATAAAGTGTTATGTCCTCGCCGGCAGCATTTCTTGCTATCGGCATATTAAAATAGCTTCTGTCAGTGGTGCTTGTGGAAGCCGCTTCTTCATTTCCATTCCTCGCCGGAAGCTTAACGGTAAGTATCTGTGTTCCCATTTGCAGTCCGCCGTCTAAAACCGGAATTATGAAATAGCGAAACAAATCTGCCGAATGCGTAAGAAGCAAAATTGCCAAAGCGACCTTAAATCCTTGTTTGAGGATAGTCGTCAGGAATTTCGGAGCATCTTGTTTGGTCATGGAAAACACCTGCTTAAGAGCCAACAGTGCTAACCATAAAGCAAAAAGGATACCGACTATTACAGCAAACGGCTTGGCAAAAATCGAAAACGCTTTTACCGTGATGTTATTTGAAGCTCCGAAAACAACCGCCGCCAAAGGACAGAAAAAGCAGTTTTGCATATTGTAAAGCTTAATCGGCAGAACTTCACAACCCGTGAAAGATGTAGATGAGTTTTCACTGTTTTCACCATATGCTATTGATGGGTTATTCGATGACAAAAGGAGTGTGTAGCTCTTCCCATCTGCGGCTTTAAAAGGTTCTCTGTTTTTACTTTTATAACCAAATTGTTCGTGTTCTCCGTGATCAATCCAATCTGCGGTTTCTATTGTCACCTCTCCTTCAGATTGCTTATTCTGAAAGCTAAGAATTGCATCTAAACCTTTTTTTTCTGTTTTTCCGCAACCACCTGGAAAACTTGATTTCAAATCGTTTAAATTCACACTATTTTTAGAAACGCAAACACCAAGCACCGTGGTGCCAGTCTCGTATGAATCACCCGTCATCTCATATGAATATGAACATTTTAAGCAATATTCCGTCTCTCGGTCACAAATAGTTTTTAAGCTTCCGCATATAATTCCGCTTTCTTCACTTGCTTGCTTGTTAAGCAATTTACTTATTCTCGCACCTTCCCCTCCGAGACTCTCAGCAAATTCAGCTGCAGACTGGGCTTCAAGAATTTGAGCAGACGCAATCGCCGGTATTGCTATGCTAAAAAACAATACCGCTGAGGCTTTGTTTAGTATGTTCTGTCTGCTCTTTTTCATCGCTTTTTGCCAAAAATTTGAGACAATTTCGCTTCAATAAAAAAATTATAACACATAAATTACTTAAAAAGTGTTACAATTTTTTGATTTTTTTATTTCAACAAAATTTTTTACTTTTTTCTAAAAATTTGTGGATTTTTTTTTGCCGCTCTTGCCAAGAGTCGCATTTTGATTTATCTAGACTTTAGAGGGGTTTGTCGTATGCCAAAAACAGTTCTTAAAGCTTTTGCTTGCAGTTTTTCGGTATCTCTGCTTGCCATTATGACGGCAAACAGAGCCTTTTGGTATGAAAAACCTATTGAAATCCAACCCCTTAACATTAAAGATAAAAATATCGTTCTTTTTTTGAAAGATACATCGGCAACTTCTTATCCCGTGAAAAAAATTGCTCTTAATGTGTTACCGGAAATCACCAAAAACCCCTCAGATGATAACTCACACGAGGTGATACTGGCTGACAATTTGGAACATTTTGATTTTCCGTTGGAAATTGTTTATGAGGAAAAGCCTACAGAAACTAAAGAACAGGCGGAGCCTTTGGTGCTGGCCGATGTATTATACTCTCCGGAAAAGCCGTTGCCGGAACCGGTAATTAAGGCCGAGAAAATATATTCTCCGCAAAATACAAAAACTAAAAATAATAGTATCTCTCAAATTGCCGCCGCCGAAATATATAACGGCAGTAAAGATAGTAAACCATTAGCGGCGAAAACTCCTGCAAATCCGGTGGTTTATGATGACATTACGATACCTCTCGCCGGTAAAAACGATATTCCTGCCCCCTCAAATGAACGACAGGTGAAAATCGGCGACCCTAAACTGCTTAACCATGTAGCTTTGAGCGAAAAAGATATTCCCATAGAAAGCATGGAAAAAGAGCTAGCAAAGTCTTCGCAAACCACTTCTGCAAGCGGTGACGAACAAAAAGAGTGGAAACCTTTGAAAGATTCACCTTGGGAGATTGCACAAATCGGCGGAAAATCAAAAAACAGGCTAAATGCCAAAGTTGCAAATGACGAGATTAAAAAGCACCTTAATCCGGAGTTGAAAAACAATGGGGTCAAAATAGCCGCCGAAACGGTAAAAAACCTCATAATACCAATACCGGAAGAAATTATTAAAGATGAAAATCTAACCCCTCAACTTGCTTATCCGGCGGCATCGGAAGACGCAAAAAAAGAAAAAATTATTGAAGCTAAAATCCAAAAACAAGAAAAAATTAAGAAAATAAAAGAAGAATCAGAAAAAAATGCTTTGCCGTTGCTGTCGGCGATTGAGGATGATGACATCGAGCAATCACTGACACCTCCTTCCGAGGATATTCCCTCGGAAGAAGAAACTCCGCTGACCGTTTCGCCACCGGAGGAAACCGCCGAACAAACTTCGGAAAAACCGACAATTTTGCGAGCTCTAAATTCCGTCTTCGGCAAACAGAGCTCAGAAGAGGAAATAAATCAGGCTAGAGAAAGAGCTTTGGCAAAAGCCAAAATCAAGCGCTCCATCTCACAAAAAGGGAAGCAAACAAAAAGGCTTTCCATAATGCCTACGGAAATAAGGCTTTCGTTTCAACCAAACAAAGCCGAAATTTCCGGACAAACTTTGCGTTGGGTTCAGGCCTTTGCCGGAAAGATTGCCGAAACGCCAAGTGCGGCACTGGAAATAAGAATTGACGGAACCAGCTCAACAGCACTGCAACAAAAGAGACTCAACCTTTTGTACAACATTTTAACCAATAAAGGGCTCGACTACTCAAAAATAAGTACCGTGTTTACATCACGCGAGCCAAATAGTTTTGTTTTGCGAACCATAAAAAGCAAAAACGGAGGAGGAATAAACGGAAAAACAAATACGAGAAATTCGCAACAGTATATACAATGGTAATAACTGTTTGACGATGCTTGATTATTTATTTTTCAATAGTATGATAAGGAAAATATGATGGGAAAATCTATTCAAAGGATTGCTGAGATGTACTTAAAAAAGAATTGTCTGTTATCGGTATTGGCCGTCTTTGCTCTTACCGGATGCAGCAACACCTACACTTTGTGGAGCTTGCCTTGGAGTGATGACGAAACTCAGGTCGAAGAGGTCGTTATCTATACTCAAGACGGAACTCAACCCGCACCCGCAATCGTTCCGGCAATGGAAGAACGCGTTAGCGATCGTTTCGTCGATTATAGAATGACCGACGCTAATTATCGCGAATTCGGAGAACGAGAAGTTACCGATCAGTACATCTTGGCCAACGGTGTCGGCAGCAATATGGCCGCTGCAATTCCTCCGACGATAGAGGAAGAAGTTATGGACTATGAAGAAGCGGTTAATGAGGCCGTTGACGAGGTTGCTGCGGCAAACTCGACCGACAGTGCTTATAACAGCGGAGACGATGCCGTAGAAGATTGGCTGGCCGAAGAAGGCAGCACCTTGAAAGGTTTACTCTCCGACTGGTGCGAGAGATCAGGATGGAGATTGGTCTGGAATTCTAACAGGAATTATACTTTGGCCGCCGGTGCTATGTTCAGAGGACGTTTTGCCGATGTGTCTTCGGCTCTAATCAGAAATTTTGCTCGAGCAAAGCCGGCTCCGATGGCTACTTTTTATAAAGGAAACCGTGTCTTAGTGGTTGAAACGAGGGAGGATGAAAATGCGTATAACTAATTTGAAAAAGGTAGGCGTCAGCCTTTGTGCCGTTGCCATCGTTGCCTCCTGCTCCATCTCTACCACGATGGACGATGTGGTCGAAAAAAATATTGAAGCAGCTTCGACTTTGCGTGAAGAAGCTAAGGCTCCCACTAAAATAGCCAACCAAGATTTGGTTAAGGTAAATGACGATATCTGGCTCGGTAACACCAGTAAAATTGAGTATGAAGGTGAGCCTTTACCCTCTTATTTGGAAGCAAACGACGGTATTACCCTGGTTTCAAATCGCCCCATAAGTCTATATGAAATCGGTGATATGCTTAACCGCACAACCGGACTTGGTATTAGATATTCGTACGATTTGGAAGCGGATGTCAGAGCTAAAGGTGAAAGCAACAAACCGGCCTCCGTGCTGCCTACCGGCAGCGAATGGGCTTCTCCGGACACCATGGTGGTTTCTTATCAGGGACCTCTGAGCGGGTTCTTGGACGAGGTGTCGTCGCGTTTCGGCGTTTGGTGGAAATATGACAACAAAGATATTTATTTCTACCGCTTTATCACCAAAACTTTTGTTATGTACTCCTTGCCTACCAAACCGAACATGAATGTTAATATCGGAGGGTCGGCTTCGGGAAGCGGCGGTTCATCTTCCATAAGCTTAACATCATCTATCGATGTCGAAATGTGGACCCAGTTTGAAAAAACTATTTCTTCAATGATCGGCTCCGATGCCAAATTAACCGTTTCTCCTTCGGACGGAACCATCACTTTGACCGCGACCCCAAATGATATTAAACTGGTGGCAAAGTATGTTAATGAACAAAATGCCCGTCTGGCCAGACAAGTTGCAATCTCGGTTAAAATCATGCAAGTTACTCTTAAAGATACGGATTCTTACGGCTTGGATCTCAAGGCTACTTTTGAGGACGGCGTTACTTCCGTCGGCATTACGGGAACCCAAGGAATTGCGACCTCCGATGATTTGTCGAGTGCCATATCGTGGGGTATCTTAAAAGATAACTGGTCTGCCGATGCCATTATGCAGGCTATCTCTCAGAAAAACCGCACAACTTTGATTACCAGCGGTACGGTTACAACTTTGAATAATAAACCTGCTCCGATTCAAGTAACCCAAAAACAGAATTATATTTCCGAGATGACCAAAACCAACAACGGTACCGACGGAGATAATTATGATATTTCGGTTACTACCGAAGAAATCGAAACCGGTTTTACCTTGGATGTATTGCCGAGAATTTTGGAACACGGCAGAATGTTGGTTATGTTTAACATGACTTTGTCCGACTTGATTTCTCTTGAAAAGGTAAGCTTCGGCAACGAAGATGAAAACCAATACATTCAAAACCCGAAAGTTGAGTCTCGGGCCTTTACGCAAGAAGTCGCTCTGAGCTCGGGTGAGTCACTTATCTTGACCGGATATGAAAAAACTTCGGACGAAACAACAAAAACAGGTGCAGGATCGGCAGAATCTTCTATTTTGGGCGGAAATGCCGATGCTTCAAGAGAACGCAATATCTTGGTTATTGTCTTAACACCTGTGGTTTTGGAAACTCCGTTGTCTCCGGAAACCAGAATGACCATGAACTAGCGTCTTTGCAGGAGATAAAAAAGTGCTTGATGAAGCAAAGCTGTTAGATGACGATTTTGAGGGAGGTAACTCTCGTAAAACCTGGGGCACATCAATTAATGTCGACGGCATTAATTATGCTACCAGTCTGTTCTGGCAGCCTTTACAGAATGCCAAAGACTACCTGCAAGAAGTGGAAGATGCGTCAAACAGCATTTTAGAGGGTGCCGATTTATTCTGCATCAAGGGCGGAAAAGCACCGCAATTTGGTATTTGCGTTTCGCATGAAGGCTTCAAAAAAGGACAATCTTCGGCTATGGTGGCTTTGGTTACCGCTTTGTCCGATATTTCATCTTTTGTTGCGGTATTCAAAACAAAAGAAGGTTGGTGGTATACTTGCGTTCGTAATGATATTATCCTTTCTGATGGTGATATGCTCTTCTTAAACGAAGAAGAAGCTAAAAATCAGTTCTTATCAATGTTGGCGGTTCCTGATTGGGGCAAAAAGATAGCTCCGGCAGAATGGGGACTTGATGATACCGAAGATGCCGATTTGGGTGAGCTGCTTTCTCGCGGTGCCAAAGCTAAATTACAGAAGATAAAAGGCCTTCGCGGTTCTAAGCTGATTGCGGTTGTTGTCGTTTCGGCAGTTGTGGGTTTGTGGTTGGTTTCGACACTGGTCGATAAAATATTTTTTACTCCGGTAAAACGACCGGTTTCGGTACCGGTAAGACCTAAGGTTATTCAACCGGTTGAAGTTAAAAAAGTTCCTAAACCTTGGGAAAAGATCGAAGATCCAACAGCAATTATGGATAATTGCTTTGAAGGTATTAACCAGTTGGCTCAGATAATGCCTCCGGGTTGGAAAATCGGATTGATTACTTGCTCGAAAAATTCGGTGGCAACCTCATGGCGAAGAGAATTCGGTATTATGGATTGGATGGAAGATGCTTTGGAGCAATCCGGAATTAAATTTGCCGGATACCAGTTTGATAACACCGGAAACAATCTGACGGCCTCCGTTAACTTGGAGCCGGCACCGCAGTTGCTATCTCCGCCGGAGTATAATATGGTCGATTTACGCAATATAATAAATAATCAATTCCAGTCTTTGGGTTTGCAAATTACTCTGTCCGAAGAAACTGTTAAGACTGCGGCTCCAAAAGCCGCGGCAACAGCGGGAAAAGGACCGGCGGCCAAGGGACCGGCAGCTAAAGTGCCTGCCCAGCAGCCAGCAGTTTTCAGAGTACTTAAATTTTCTTTTAGTTCGCCGCATGATCCGACGGTTTGGACAAAGTTGTTAACAAAATATTCAGGTCTTGAGTTTAGACTGATGACCTATTCACCGGACACCAATGTTTGGCATTATGAAGGAGCTATATATGTCTTGTAAGAGTTTAAATTTATTATTGGCGGCAATCTTTTGTTCTTTAGCGTTTGGGGCGGGACAAGCAAATGCTCAAGGCTTGGTTTCTTTATCGGAAGAAGCCATGTTTGATGACGGGTTGGATACCGAAATGGATATTCCATCTCCCGAGGTGCCGGACATTGCATCGCCAAATTCTCAAGGCTCACCGGAGTTACCGGCAATCAATCTGCCGGAGACGACACCCTCTGCTCCGACGATTGGAGTTGATACTCTTGCCGTAAGCGAAGAGTTGCCAGAAGCTGGGGCTACGGTCGCAGAAGAGATGACTCTACTTGCCGAACAGCCGGATGCCACTGCGGAGGGTACTGATTTATTTTCGCAGATGTCAGATATTGAAAAAAGAACAGCTCTGTTGAATTTGGAATTGAAAAGAGAAAAGCTCAAAAACGAAATCGAGGCGGTGAAAAATCAGCGAAGACAAGCTTTGCAACAAGAAAAAGAGAGAATCGAGCAACAAAAACTTAAGAATTTGGCTTTTGAAAAAGAACAAGAACAAAAAGTTTTGGTTGAGCAACAGAAGCTTCGTGATTTGGATATAAAATTTGAAACTCTGCGTCAAGAAAGAATATTGGGGGCATATAAAAACAAAATGCTTGAGGAAAATCAGCTCTGGATTGCCAACAATGCCAAGTTCTATAAACAAATCGATGATTTAAGAAATTCTAAAATGGCTCTGTTGGAAGATATGAAAACCAAAGTAAAAGACTTGAATTCCGCTGCCATAGAGGCAAAAAAATCTTTTATGGCTAAAGTTGATGCCTATGAAAAAGATGCCGAAAACTTAAGAACGCAAATCGAGATTTTGCGTAAAAGAACCGAGGCCTTGGAAAGAGAAAACGCACAGATGAAGAGCAATCCGTTTGCCAACGGTACTGCAGCTGCAACCGATAGTGCGGAAAGTTCAACGAGCGATTCGGCAAACGAGCCTGTTGAAACTGAGTTGTCGCAACTCTATGCCGTAACCGAAATTAGAGGTCAGGGCGGAGAGTTGGTTGCGAAATTGTTAAATACCGGAGGTGTTTCTTTCTATGTTAAGAAAGGAACGGCATTGCAATCTGGTCATATCGTCGATGAGATTACCACTACTTATGTGGCGGCGAGCAAAGGAAACAACAAGAGCTACCTTTACTTCTCTGCAGGTGGTATAGTTCCGATGGAAACATCAGGCTTCCAGCTTGATCCTGATGTAGCGGCAAGACTTCAGACCTCTCAGAACTCATCAGGTCAGCCCGCAACGGCAAATAGCGGCGGATCAAGAGCTGGTTTGATATCTACTCCTTTGTAATTTTGGTTGAATTAGTTTAGGTGCAAAATGGAAAATTCTGAAGAGCAGGAAAAGACCGTATCTCAGGCCGAGGCAAATGCCTCGGCTGCTCCTGTTTCTGAGGAGAACAAATCCAACGACGCCGAAAAAGGTTCAATAGCCGAAGTTTATTTCTCAAACAACAACAAACTTCTCACTCTGCCAGGTTCGCCGTTGGCGGTTAATGACGACACCAGAAGATTGTTGGCACTATTTTCTGACGGCAGATTTTTGGTCGTGGAAGCTCACAAATTTGACGGCCGCGTCTTGAGCTTTGAAGTTTTGGCCCGCAAGAAAAAAGTTGCCATCGCCAAACCGACCTATGTTTCACAAAACGAGTTAAACGCCATTTATGCCATCGGTGAGCGAGCTCAAGCCGCCGAAGAAGTGTCGGGCGATGCCGAACTTGACCAACTGCAAATGCAAAAAGATTTTGTTAATGTGGTAGCAAGAGCGGCAAGTAAAAAAGTGTCGGATATTCATGTCGTGGTAGCGGACAATACCGTTATTATGTTTAGGGTCAACGGTATGATGCAAGTTGAGATGGAATATAATAAAGAATGGGGCGAATCGTTTGTTCGTGCGGCATTTGCTTCGGCCGATATTTCCGATTCCAACTATGCTCAAAACGAATTCCAAGGTGCTCAAAAGCTAGGTTCTACCCCGCTGAGAGGGTCTAAGGGTAAATTGATGCTGCCGCACAATGTATTGGCTATTCGTTTGCAATTTAACCCGATTGCTTTCGGTTCGCAATATTTGGTTATGCGTTTGCTTTATGCCGATGATAATCCGGACGGTTCCGGTGATTTGGCCTCACTTGGTTTTGGGCAATTTGAAGAAGATTTGTTTTATCGCTTGAGAGCGGTTCCGGTCGGAATGAGCATTGTGGCAGGCCCTACCGGTTCGGGCAAATCTACCACTTTGCAAAGAAATATGATTAAGCTTTTGCAAGAAAAGAATTATGAGCTCAATTTGCTGACGGTGGAAGATCCTCCGGAGTACCCAATTCCGGGGGCAAGACAAATGCCGGTGACCAATGCCAATACCGAAGAAGAAAAAGCCGAACAATTTACCAAAGCTTTGTCGGCTGCGTTGCGTTCTGACCCTGATGTTATTATGGTGGGCGAGATTAGAGCGTTAGCGGCGGCACAACTTACTTTCCAAGGTGCCTTGTCGGGTCACGGAATGTGGTCTACCCTGCACGCCAACTCTGCTCCGGCAATTATTAACCGTTTTAGAGATATGGGGGTTGAAACATTTAAGCTACTTGACCCGGAATTGATTAAGGGACTGATTTCGCAACGTCTGTTCCGTAAATTATGCCCGCATTGCCGAATGTCGGTTAAAGAACGGCAAAATGACCCATCGTTTAATCGTTTGCGTACCGCTTTGGGCGACTTTGGCGTAGAAAACACTTTTGTACGCGGTCCGGGATGTAAATTCTGTAACGGTACCGGAGTTAAAGGTCGTATGTGTGTGCCGGAGATTATTTTGCCCGATGCGACATTCTTGGAATTGATGATTAAGGGCGAAACCAGACGAGCCATTGATTATTGGACATCGGATTTGAACGGCAGAACCTTAAAAGAAGCGGCCATGGAGCGAATGCTTAAAGGACTTATTGATTTGGATGAAGTTGAGAGATGGTGCGGATTGCTTGATCAGCGTCCGGTATACTAGTTTGAGGGCGATAAAATGGTTGATGAAGAACTGTTAAGTAAGAAAAAGAACTCAAAATCTTTGCAAAAGGCAATGCGTAATCTTAACAAAGCCGAGGAAGTATATGCCCGCTTGATGATTATGTTTGCCAACAAAACCAGATTGAAGCTTTATCGTAAAATTGCCTCGCTGATGAAAAACCGTTTTTCGTTGATGGATGCTTTGGATATGTTACACGACGGAGCTTCCAACGGCGGCAAAAACCCCGGCGAACCGTTGGCGATTGCCATTGCGGCTTGGGGCAGAAGCCTAAACAACGGTAATACTTTTTCCGATGCTTTGAAAGGCTGGGCTCCCGACAGAGAAAGACTGATGCTTTCGGTGGGCGATGTGTCGGACTTGGAAGGTGCTTTGTTGAACTTGATTAAAGTTACCGAAGGTTCGACCAAAATGATCCGCCCGATTATCGGTGCAATTACCTACCCGAGCTTTTTGATGATGATGGCAATTTTGATTATTTATGCCATTGGTGTATATATGGTGCCGCCGATGATTGATGCGGCTCCGAATGTCAGATGGCGAGGATTGGCTAAAGATTTGGTTGATTTGTCGGCTTGGATTAAGGATAACTGGTTGATTGCTTTTTCTTCTTTGCCGATAATAATGGCAACCATATACTTTACAATTAGTATATGGACCGGAAAAATAAGAGCCGTATTTGACAATATTCCGCCATGGTCACTGTATAAAACCTTTGTCGGAATTAGCTGGTTATTGGCTATGGCGGCATTGGTTAAGGGAGGAACTCCGGTTTCTACGGCATTGCGTGCATTGCGTCGCGATGCTACCAGATATTTGAAAGAGCGAATTGATAAAACTTTGGTTTATGTCAATAACGGTGATAACTTAGGTCAGGCTCTGGGAAAAACCGGCTTGATGTTTCCGGATAAAGAGATTATTGACGACTTGAAGATTTATTCCGAATTGGACAACTTTGAAGAAGCTCTGGACAATTTGGCTAACGAATGGTTGGAAGAATCGGTTTATACCATTGAAGAAAAAGCCGGATTATTAAACATGGTGGCCTTGCTAGCTATTGGTGGTGTTATTGCTTGGGCGGTTATGGGAACCTTTGATATGCAAGACCAAATTACAAGCAATATGGGAACTTAGGGAATGACTATGGGAAAAATTAAAGCCTTTTTCACAATTTTGTGGGTAATGATTTGCCAGTGGAAAGTTGCCATAATTTCGGCGGTTATTGTGTTTGCTCTGGCTTTGTCGTTGTTGGTGATTGTCCGCGGACAGCAAAATGTCGGGGCTTTTGAGGCCGGTAATCAGATAACCGCTTTATCCAAAAATATTTGTGCCGCCTATAAAATGCGACCGGATTTTTGGGGCTTGAACACCCAAGAGGTTATAAAGCAAAAACTTTATCCGGCCGATATGCGGGTAGAAAACGGCAAGTTGAAGGGATATTTTGCCAATGATGTGGAGATTGGAGCCGATGAGAACGGTATGGCGGTTATGCCCTCAATGCGAAGCTTTGTGATTGCCTATAACGGATTAAATAGAAAGCAGTGCGTAGCCTTGGCGGCACATAAGTTTGAGCATGAGTTTTGGCTTTCGGTGAGCGAATTGGCGATAAAAAGCAATAAATCGGAGCAGGTTTTCAGCTGGAGCAGTGAAGACTCTGCTTTACCTGCAGAGAGGAAAATCGTCACTAAAATCTGCAATGACATAAATAAAGTAATTTTTAGGTTTGAACAGTAAGGTTGTTTACTTTATTTTAAGTTATTTGCGTATACAATACTTGTAAATTGAGTTTTTTATTGTATTAAAGCAATTATGGATATAGAATAAATAAAAGGGTTATTTAATTTTATGGAGAATAAAGAAATGTTATCAGGTGCTAGAGTAAATGAATCCGGTCGTTCGATGGTTGAGATGCTCGGTGTGTTAGCGATTATCGGCGTTTTGTCGGTCGGTGGTATTGCCGGTTATTCTAAGGCAATGAGTAAATTTAAACTTACTAAGGCTCAAGACCAGATAACAATGACTCTAATGAATGTGCGTACGGCCTTTGCTTCCAGTCCGACTTATAGTGGACTTAACAATGAAGCTGCTGCAACTTATCACCTGGTTTCTTCAGATATGATTGTAGATAATGATACCTTAACCGGTGCATTCGGAGGATCTGTTAATATTTCTTCTTGCAAAGATGCTGCTGGTTGTAGTTGTGGTAATGATATGGTTCCTCAAGGTAGTGAGGCTGGTTATTTTTGTATATCCATGGCGAATCTGACAAAAGATGCTTGTTCTTCTTTGGCTACATCTGATTGGGGTGCTGATGGCTTGATTGGCATGATTGTTAATAACACGCCGTATGAATCTTCTGAATTACCTTTGGATTTCTCTAAACTGGTAGTTGAAGGTAATGATGTGTGCGCTGACAATGTTACAATTACCTGGATATATTACTAACAATATAGCTTAATGAAAAATATGAGCCTCGTTGCACCTGACGAGGCTCTTTTAGTATGAAGGATAAATTGGTTATGACGACAGCATTGGTTTTGGAAGGCGGAGCTAAACGCGGTATCTATACCGCCGGTGTGTTGGATGTGTTGCTTGAGAATAATATCCTGACCGACGCCGTGTTCGGCGTGTCGGCCGGAGCCATACATGGCTGTACTTATGTGGCCAAACAAAACGGTCGTTCAATCCGTTATAACCTCAAATATGGCAATGACCCCAGATTTATGAGCCTTAAAAATTGGCTAAAAACCGGAAATGTGGTCGATACCGAATTTTGTTATCATGAATTGCCCGATATCCTCGACCCATTTGACCATGATACTTTTGAAAACAGTAAATGTAAATTTTTTGCCGTTTGCTCCAATATCGAAACCGGAAAAGCCGAATACATCCATTGTCCCTCATTAAGAGGTGACAATATCAATTATCTCAGAGCCTCGGCCTCTCTGCCGTTTTTTTCACAAATTGTTGAGGTTGGCGGACTAAAATTATTGGACGGCGGCATTTGCGACAGTATTCCGCTTGAGGCCGCTCAAAATATGGGATATAACCGCAATATCGTGATTTTAACCAGACCAAATGGTTATCGCAAGCCTCCGGCTCACAACGGCTGGTTAGCTAACTTGGTGTATCGTAAATATCCTTTATTTGCCAAAGCCATTACCCAAAGGCATATTATGTATAATCAAGAGCTTGATTATGTTACCGCGGCGGAAAAAAGCGGTAACACTTTAGTCTTGCGGCCGTCAAAAAAGATAAAAATCGGCAAAATGGAGCGTAACTTGGATATTGTCAAGCAGATGTATGACCTCGGTCGTGCTGACGCATTAAATAATCTTGAACGAATCAAAAAATTTATAGAGCAAAATTAGATTCTCGGGTCAAGCCCGAGAATGACATTTGCTTTTACCGTCACCCTCGGACACCACAACTCGTCACCCTCGGACTTGTTCCGAGGGTCTATTCTATGTTGTCACCCTCGGACTTGTTCCGAGGGTCTCATAAAAAATGACTCCTTAATTAGATTCTCGGGACAAGCCCGAGAATGACATTTGTTTTTACCGTCACCCTCGGACACCACAACTCGTCACCCTCGGACTTGTTCCGAGGGTCTCATATTGTTTACTAGA
This sequence comes from uncultured Pseudomonadota bacterium, assembly GCA_949292335.1. Lineage (GTDB taxonomy): Bacteria > Pseudomonadota > Alphaproteobacteria > RF32 > CAG-239 > CAZU01. Next base: position 20,715 of record CASEYY010000015.1, on the reverse strand, counting down.
TTCTCGGGACAAGCCCGAGAATGACAGTGCCTAAAACTCAAGAGATTCTCGGGACAAGCCCGAGAATGACGGTGCTTAAAACTCAAGAGATTCTCGGGTCAAGCCCGAGAATGACAGTGCCTAAAACTTATTAGATTCTCGGGTCAAGCCCGAGAATGACATAAAAAAACACCGCCCGAGAATGACACTAAAAAAATACCCCACAAGGATGACAAAATCCCATAATCACTCTAACCCTGATTAAGACTCCACTTGCCGTCTTCCCACACAATGTGAAATAACGAAGTGTTGGGCATCTTGTGCGGACCATAGCCAAAAGCTAGTAAAAAATATCGCATCGACCCACTGTGAGAAGCTACCCCAATTACATTTCCTTTGCCTTGAACCATCTTCTCAAAACCCTTAAACATCCGCTGTTGCATCTCAAGCTTGCTCTCGCCTCCCGGCCATCTGGTGTCAAGCTTATTCTCATCTCCATACCATTCTTGCCACAACTTTGGATAGCGGGCGGCAATATCTACTCTCAACATCCCCTCGCAAACACCTAAACAACCCTCGCGTAGCTCCGGCAGAGGTATTACTTTTAGATTTTGCGGTGCCGCCGCTATCTGTGCGGTTTCCAAAGCCCTCTGCAACGGCGACGAATATATTACCTCCAGTCCCAGAGGCTTTAACTTCTCGGCTAAAACTTCGGCCTGATTAACTCCGGTCGCATTCAATGGTAAATCTACTCCGCAACCTTGCCACCGACCTTCCTTATTATAGTCGGTCTCACCATGGCGAAATATGTAAAAATCTTTACGCATTTGACCTCTCTTCTACCTCAACCTCAGGAAATAACTTTATCGCCGTTTGCTTATAATGCTCGTCTAATTTGCTCACCAAAATTCGCAAACTGCCACCCCGACTTAAACATATATCAATCTCTAAGTGCCGAGACAGATAGTCTTTTAACTTTGCTCCCATCAACTCATCTTGTGAAACCACTTTAACCCGCTCCGGTAAAGCTTGACGAATCGCCTGCTTTAACAGCGGATAATGCGTACAACCCAATATTAACGAATCTATCTCGGAAAAGCTTTGGGCATACTCTTGTGCCTTGCTTGCGGCTAAAGCAAAATCATTGCCCTCAATCGCCGGAACCAGCTCGGGTGCCGCAGTTTCAAAAACTTCTAAATCTGACCTTATCTTCTTTAATTCGGTTTGGTAAATGTGCGAACGAACCGTGGCTTGAGTGGCTAAAACACCAACTCTGCGGGCATTGTCACTCAAGGCTTCTTCAACTGTCGGAATCACCACACCTAATACTTTGATATCGGGAGCATATTCGGGAATAAACCGCTGTTGCAAATATCTTAAGGCTATGGATGTCGCCGTGTTACAGGCAATTATGATAATGCCGCATTTTTGCGAAATCAGATATTTTATCGCCTCTATGCTATAGGATAAAATTTGTCCGGAAGTCTTCTCGCCATAAGGTAAATGAGCCGTGTCGCCATAGTATACATAATCATATTCGGGCATGGCTTCTACAAACGACTTGGTGATAACCAAGCCGCCCAAACCGGAATCAAAAACCCCTATTTTCATCCATTTTCCTCGTTTGTTTCAGACCGCCGCTTATACTAAAAACTTTTGCTTTGGTTGGCAAGCTCATATTTAATGTTTTGATATAACAGAATGTAAAAAAGCCGGAAACTTAGTTCCGGCTTTTATGAAATTGGTGGGAGTGGCAGGACTCGAACCTGCGACCTCTACGATGTCAACGTAACGCTCTAACCACCTGAGCTACACACCCATATAAATGAAAAACCTTAATAATTCGGTCGCAGGCAAGCCTGTTCTGGCTCATAAGCTTTGACGCTTATGCGTCAAAAGCTAACTCGCTGCGGTCACTCGGTTTGTAGCGTTTATTTCGCGGCACTAAAGCTGGCTCATAAACCAACAAACTCTCGCCTTTCGTTGAAAACCGCTCCACCGGAGCTGTTTTCCGCCTCAAGCCTCTACGATGTCAACGTAACGCGACTGGCCACCTGAGCTACACACCCATATAAATGAAAAACCTTAATAATTCGGTCGCAGGCAAGCCTGTTCTGGCTCATAAGCTCTGACGCTTTGTATTAACCACCCGTGATGTCTAGATTTGATAATATATATCAAATCTAATTGCAAGAACTTTTTTATTATCATTAGCGAATATTTAAGGTTTTTGGATTATCTTACTATATCTGATCAGCTTATTGTGAGATGTTTGTATGAGTGATAAAAATTTGAGCTTTTCGGTGGATTACGGCAAACTTAAGATCTTTGACGAATATAATACCAAAGATCCAAAGTTCCCGATTGTCTTGTCTTCGCCCCATGCCGGTCGCTCCTTCCCTAAGGAGTTTTTGGATAATTCCGTCTTGACCGAACATGAACTCAGAATTTCCGAAGATGCTTTCGTTACCGAACTGTTTATGCCGGCCTCAAATACCGGTATCCCCATGCTTAGCCTTAATATTCCCAGAACTTTTGTTGATGTTAATCGCGATAAAATCGAAATTGACGATACAATGTTCTTTAATCCTCCGCAAACCTCGGATATAAATTCTCGACGTTGCCGCGTAGGGCTCGGCGTCTTGCACCGCATTGTCTATCCCAACAAAAATATTTATGACGGTAAACTCGATTACAACGAAGCCGGTGAGCGAATCAAAAATGTCTATGAACCATATCACAAAAAACTTAAACAACTGGTGGATAAATGCGTCAGAAAGTTTGGATTTTGCTTACTTATTGACTGCCATTCCATGCCGTCAATGATCTGCAACATCATGAACGAATCCAATGCTTTGGACTTTTGCGTATGCAACCTCTTCGGCGAAAGTTGTCCCGATGAAATATCGCAGAAAATTTTCCAATCACTATCTGAGGATAACTTCCGTGCCGAGTTTAACCGTCCGTACGCCGGTGCCTTTATAACCTTTAATTATTGCCAACCGCGAAAAAAAATATTCACCTTGCAGCTCGAAATAAATCGTAGCTTGTATATGGACGAGGCTTCTTACCAAAAAAATGCTAATTTTCAATCTGTTAGCTCCCATGTCAGCAATTCTGTCACCAGTTTGGCTAATTTTTTACTGGATTTTAAAATTTAATTATGGTATAAATTACCCTTGTGTGTTAATAATTCGTTAACTTTTGATAAGCGAATTATGGCTTTTGAGGTTTTTGTTGCGGCCTTTGCCACCCTTGAAAGTTTTGGCTAACTTAACCTTAAGTTTTGATGTTTTTTTAAGTTAACATCTATCGCCGTTAAGCAAATTGAAATTGGCACAGTTGTTGCATAAGGGATATTTGTGGCAAACTTAAGGGAACAGAGGGATGCGACTTTTCGTATCAAAATTTTTGATGTTTTTGTTATTCTTGCTGATGTTTATTCAGCCGGTGGAAGCTTCCGAGTACCCTAAATTCGTTGATGATACGGAAGTTTGCACAGTAGCGGCTCAGCAGTTTGAAGAAAAATACCAAATTAAAAAACACCTGCTCTCTACTATTACCAATGTTGAATCCGGTAGATGGAATCAGCAAAAGCAACGCAATACGGCTTGGCCGTGGACCGTTAACGCTCAAGGTAAAGGGCGTTTCTTTGAAACTAAGCAGGAGGCTATTGCCGCAGTCAAAGAATTGCAGGCAAAAGGCGTTAAAAGTATCGATGTCGGATGTATGCAAATCAATTTGGCCTACCACCCCGATGCTTTCGAAAATTTGGATCAGGCCTTTAATCCGTACCGGAATGTCGAATATGGTGCAAAGTTCCTGAAAAAACTCTATAAACAAAAAGATAATGACTGGAATAAAGCCGCTACGGCTTACCATTCAAGCTTACCTAAAAAAGCTAAAAAATATGCCCAGAAATTATCTAAAGCATATAAAGGTATCGTTCAGGCTTCGCTCGAAAACAATACCGTAAAACTGACCGCTCCGAGAAAACTTGATAAAAATAAAGTCATTAATCTCGGAAAAAATAAAATCGAGGCGAACACCGCCGCTAAAGCTAACGCCTGGCGGGAAGCCAAATTGGCCGAGTATCATTTGAAAAAGGCTCGTCAACTCTAACTTTACAGGTTGATTCATGAATGCGTCTTTGTTTAATTCTGGTCTGTATTGGCGTCCCTTGGGCGGCAACAATATAGACCAGATTAGCGGACACTGCTATCAATATACCTGCGTTCACCAAAATATTAAACAAGACCTTAAAAAAACTTCCGTAATCGTCGATTTGGGAAAATTTGATAACCATCAGGCCTTGGGGATTAAAAACTCCGTCGCCGCCGTGCCGGATATAAGAAACCTCTTAACCGACGAATCCTTAAACCTTAAAGCAATATTCATCACTCATTCCCACCCCGATCACCTAAACGGTATCATCCACTACATCAGAGCCGGATATAAATTGCCCACCGTTTATGGTGGTAAATATACCAAAATGATTTTGGATAACCTCTACGAATATTACCAAATCGGCAAAATCTTGCGGCCTACCTTCGTTATTATAAACGACGGGGATTGCTTCAAATTCGGTAAAATGAAAATTGAAGTATTAGCTGCCTCTCATACCAGTTTTGACTGTTTTGGCTTTATTATCTCCGACGGTGTTACCACCGTATATCACTCCGGCGATATGAAAATCGACCAAACAACATATTTCCGCAAACCTACAAACTTAAAAAGAATCGCCGAGCTGGCCGATGATATTGATTATGTGGTGGCCGATTTTTGCGGAATCGATAATGACGGTTTTGCTTTTCGCGAGTCCGATGTCTTGAAGAGCTTGGTCAAAATCATCAAAAAATCGCAAAAAAATAAAATCTTCTTTCCGGTTTATCCAACCCACGCCGATATGTATATTTTGGCCTTTTTAACCGCTCTTAAGCTCCGAAAAAATATCATATTCTTCGGTAATGAAGATTTTTATGACTACCTTAAACAAATGAACAAATACGGTGTTGATTTTGCCAAAATGGCTAAAGGAAAAATAAAACTTCTCTATGCCCCGTCGCCGGAAATGGATGAGCTCGACGATAATTATATGGTAATCGGCGTCTTTAATGATATCGGCAATATCTTTGAGGCTCGGAACAAGGATTCTTTTGCTTTGATTACCGCAAAAACTTTCTTTAATCCGCTTAAAGGGCAAATGAACGCCCGTAATATTAAATTTATTACCGTTAAAGAGTTCCCCATCCTGCAAGGTGCAGGCCACGGTTTTGTCGAAGACTGGAATCATATCGCCAAGCTTTTACCAAACGCCGTCTTTATTCCGACCCATTGTCCTTGCTTTGTGGCAGAGAGTTTTCGCCCGTTGGCCGAGCTCCTAAAAATAAACATGATTAACCCAATACCGAAAAATAATTACCTCTACAAACTTGACAAGAATCAATATACTCTGCTATCAAAACAACCGGCAGTGTGGATGGTGGCAAAAGATGATTTGGCTCTGGCAGAAGTTTGGCAAAAAGCCACTTCGGGAATCGGCTTTCTTAAACGAACTTTTAGTCGCCGCCGTACCGTACAAAAATTTGAAATGATGCTCTGTAAACGGAGAAAGTAAATGCAAGAAGGTAAATATTCAAAACAATATAATATTCGCTCTTATGAGTGCGACCGCAACAATAACCTGCGAATCCTTACCCTTATGAATATCTTACAGGATATGGCCGATGTGGACGCCGCACAAAGAGGTTTCGGCCTACAGTTTTGCATTGATAACGGCATGACTTGGGTCGGCTCAAGTTATGCTTTGGAAATTTCCAGATTGCCGAAAATTCACGAAAACATCACCATAGAAACTTGGCCTTCCGCCAAAAATAAGCTTTCCGCTTATCGTGATTTTGAAGTGTTCGGCGAAAACGGAGAATCCATAATTAAAGCTTCGAGCCAGTGGGTGTTGATTGACCTCAAAAGATGGCGGCCGATTTCGGTTGAAGAAAATATGCCCCTGCATATGCCTATCAGCGAAAGAGCCGTCAATACTGACTTCCCCAAAATTGCCGAAGTGGTCGAGGGTAACAGCCAATTCAAATTTCGGGTCAGATTTGATGATATCGACTTAAATAAACATATCAATAATGCCGTATATATCTTATGGGCTTGTGAGGCTGTGGAATCGGAATTTCGCTTGGCTCACAACCCCGCCAAAATTGAAATTAATTTCCGTAAAGAAGGTTATATGGGCGAAAAAATAATGGTAACCACGAAAATGGACGGCCTTAAATCTTACCACAGCATTCGTACCTATGATTCAGACAACGAACGCGAGCTCGCCCGTGCCGTTATCGAATGGAAGTAGCTATAATGGGAAACTTCAGCCAAAATTATCTGCTTGACCACAAAGTTACTATCTTTCAACCTGACGACGGGTATCGGGCATCCTCTGATGCCGTATGGTTGGCGGCGGCTTTGGCTAAAGTCAGAAAAGGCGATAATATTCTTGATGTCGGCTGCGGCACCGGTGCAATAACTTTGTGTGTGGCACATAGATTTAAATCACAGGAAATTAAAATAACCGGAATTGAAATTCAACCGCTTTTGGCCGAGGCCGCACAGATGAGCATTGCCGCCAATAATTTTGACTTTGTCAATATCATAAACGACAACATTTTCAAATCTTCCCTTACTCCCTGCTCATTTGCTCATGTTATTACCAACCCGCCTTATGCCGAAGATGATATGCCCTCTCCTAACCAAAGCAAAGCAACCGCTCATAATTTTGCCAATACATCATTAAAAAAATGGATTGAGTTTTGCATTAAAATGATTAAACCAAAGGGTTATTTCTACATCATCAATCGAACCGAAGCTTTGGAAGATATAATAACCGCAATCAGCGGAAAACTCGGCGGAATCGAGATTTTTCCGCTTTATTCAAAACCAGAGCAAAACGCCAAAAGGATTATTATTCGGGCTCAAAAAGATTCTAAAGCTCCGCTTTTGATTCATCCGGCGATTCCGGTTCACAATGATGACGGTTCTTACTCCGATTATGCCGAAAAAATCTTGCGTAACGGCGAGACAATTTAGGTGTTGACAGAATGGCCTTTTGGCTTTATAAAGCTCTTGTCCGAGGACTCCGGCTCGTTTTACCGGAGCTTTAAATAACTATAATTAACCGGAGAAAAAATATGAAACGCACATATCAACCTTCTAAATTGGTCAGAGCTCGCCGTCATGGTTTTCGTGCTCGCATGGCTACCGCCGGCGGTCGCAAAGTGTTGGCTGCTCGTCGTGCTCATAATCGTAAAAAACTTTCTGCTTAATAAGTGCAAAATGAAGGTTTTTACAATAAAGAAACGTAGAGATTTTCTTAAAGCCGCCAGTGAACTAAAAGCCGTTGTTAACGGTGTTGTCGTTCAGGCGGCTTCTTCTTTGCCCGGCGATAATAACCAAAATATCTGTTATGTCGGATATACCGCAACCAAAAAGCTCGGTAAGGCTCATATCCGTAACCGCGTAAAACGCAGGTTGCGTGCCGCCGCCCGTGCCGTATTACCCGTTTATGCCGTAGCCGGTACCAAATATGTCCTTATCGGCAGACATAATACCGCAGATTTGAATTTTGCCTACCTGACAAAAAAATTAACCGAGGCAATCAAAGACATAAACAACCAAATCGCTACGAAAAATGAGGCAAAATGATTAAAAAACTTATGATCGCCGCCATAAAATTTTATCAAAAAATCATCTCGCCGCTGTTGCCGAATGTTTGCCGTTATAAACCTTCTTGCTCGGAATATTTTATTGAAGCTTTGCAGGTGCACGGCGTAATTAAAGGTTCTATATTGGGCATAAAACGAATCTTGCGTTGTCACCCTTGGGGCGGAAGCGGTTATGATCCGGTACCGCCGAAAAATAAAAACGGATAATTGTTTATATATCCTTGCTTAAATACCTATTTTGTAATAAATTTTACCAAATTTGCTAATTTCAATTAAGGTTTTGTGAATAAGATGAAAGACGAAATTAAAGGACTTTATACCGCTATCATTCTTTCTACCATTGCCATCTTGGCAGTTAATTGGTTGTGGCCGGAAAGCAAACAGCCGACCGTGGATGTGCCGGAAGCGGTTACCGAAACCCAGCCCAAAATTGCGGAAGCTAAAACTGCAGAAGCCGAAAAAGACGCCGTTTTATCTGCCGATAAGGCTCTACATGAAGACAAACGCGTTGATATTGCCAATGCCAGTATCGTTGGCTCTATCAGACTTAAAGGTGCCAGATTTGATGATTTGCTCCTTAATAAATATAAAGAAACCATAGCCCACGACAGTCCGGATGTGCGTCTTTTAACTCCGGCAAAAACCGCAAATCCTTATTATGCCGAATTTGGCTGGCTCAGTAACAATCCGAATATAAAACTTCCGGATGCACAAACCAACTGGAAGCTCGTCGGCTCAAAATTAACACCAGAAACTCCGATTACTCTGGAATGGAACAACGGACAAGGATTGAAATTCGTGCGGCGAATCTCGCTTGATAAAAACTATATGTTTAATGTTGAGCAGATTGTCGAAAATAATTCCGGCAAGTCGGTTACTCTTTTCCCTTATGGCTTAATCAACAAAGTCTACTCTCCGCAGAAAAATTCTTCCGCCGTGGTTCACGAAGGCTTGCTTGGTGTTGTTGATTCAAACCTTAAAGAAATTAAGCCCAAAGACCTTGATAAAGGAGAAGCAGAAAACTTCGAAACTGCTTCCGGTTGGCTCGGGTTCGGAGAAAGATATTGGTTCTCGGCAATTATTCTCAACGATACCAATTCCGAAAACAAAGTAAAGTTTAGCAAAACCGACGATAATACATATCAGGCCGATTATGTCGGTGCTCCGGTGGTGGTGGCAAACGGTTCGGTCGGAACAAACAGTGTAAAATTCTTTGCCGGTGCCAAAGAAATTGCCTTGCTGGATAAATATACCAAAAATTTAAATATCGAAAAATTTGATTTGGCGGTCGATTTCGGATGGTATTATTTCTTAACTAAACCGTTCTTCTATATTCTTGACTTCTTGTACCATTTTATCGGCAATATGGGCTGGGCGATAATCTTGTTTGCCGTATTACTCAGATTGGTTATGTTCCCGATTGCCAATAAGTCTTACGAGAGTATGTCGAAGATGAAAAAAGTACAGCCCAAAATCATGGCGTTGCAGGAAACCTACAAAAACGATAAAATGCGTCTGCAGCAAGAAATGATGAATCTCTATAAAAAAGAGAAAATTAATCCGGCTTCGGGCTGCCTGCCGATGCTTATTCAAATTCCGGTATTTTTCTCTTTGTATAAAGTACTCAACATTGCCATCGAAATCCGCCATGCTCCGTTTATTGCTTGGGTTAAGGATTTGTCCGCTCCCGATCCGTTGACCCTCTCGGCAATGACCGGTATTCCTATTCCCTCTCTTTTAGACCTTGGCGTGTGGCCGATATTAATGGGTGTTACCATGTATATGCAACAAAAATTGTCACCCAAACCGGCCAACAAAGACCAAGCCAGAATGTTCGCTCTGATGCCGGTTGTGTTTACCTTTATGCTGGGACATTTTGCCGCCGGATTGGTTATCTACTGGACCTTGAGCAATGTGCTGTCAATCATTCAGCAACGGGTTATAATGAAAAAAGTCGGGGCTGATTAATGGATGATTTTACCGATGAGCAATTAAGGCAAGCTACCGCTCTGTTCAAAAAGCCGATTTCTTTTGTTTTGGGCGTAGCGAAATTGGAACAGTTGCCCGCAACCGAAATGCCGGAGGTGGCTTTGGCCGGACGTTCAAATGTCGGTAAATCCAGCATAATAAACGCGTTGAGCGGACAGAAAAATCTGGCTAAAACATCTAATACTCCGGGAAGGACACAACAGCTCAATTTTTTTAATCTGGATAATAAAATCCACATCGTTGACCTTCCGGGCTATGGTTTTGCTCAGGCACCCGAAGCTCAGGTTAAACAGTGGCAACAGGTTATTTTTGCCTATCTTAAAGGACGAGTAAACCTTAAAAGAGTATTCTTGCTGATTGACTCCCGTCATGGCATAAAAAAGGTGGACGAAGAAATTATGGAAATGCTTGATAAAGCTGCGGTGACCTATCAAATTGTTCTGACAAAACAAGATAAGGTCGGTAAAGGTAATTTGGAAAAAGTGCTGCACGAAACTCAAGAAAAAATAAAAAAACATCCGGCTGCCTATGTCCGCGTCTTAATTACAAGCTCGGAAAAAAATTACGGCATTGATTCACTGCGGGCGGAAATAGCTTCGTTTGTCGGCGACTAGGGATTAATTTCCTCTATAGCCATATCACTCAGGATACTTTCAAAATTTTCGGATTTTGACGAACAGACAAAGCCTCCGACATCGCTTAAGCTCGGAATGCGGGAATGATGAACCATGCGGGCTTGAACATACACATTGCCGTCTAAAGAATATAGTACAACAAAATCTTGCCCTCTTCTTCGCAACTTGAACCATAATTTACGGCAACCTTCCGCTAAATTTACGATTGACCAGTCGCATGAGCCTTGATTGGAAACCACCACACCGATTTGTACCGAATTATCTGTCGTGGGCATAAGTCCGGCTTTTATCCAATTTTGACTATCGCCGCGAATCATAATTCCGCATTGCCCGCCCTCTTTTACTGCGGGAAAATACCAACTGCATACCGCAATAAAATCTCCCTCGGTTGCACGGGCAAAAATATGACCGTTATCTTTGTGAAAGTTGATATCATTATTTTGCCAAAAATCAGTTCGTGGTGCGGCCGATATCAACATACCATCCTCAACAAATCTTACATTGAGAGGATCATTGTACCAGCTAAAATCTTTTACATTTTCCAAAATCATTAGAAGTTGCGTACCTTTTCGTCGGGCATGGCGGCGAGAGCTTTTTCCAAATCAGGGCTTTTTGTTTTGGGTGTCAGCACTTTTAGGGTGATTATCTGATCGCCCCCCTTTACTCCTTTGCCTTTAAGCCGCATTTTTTCGCCGTTGGCCGTGTATGGCGGTATGGTAACCATAACCTTACCGCTGATGGTTGGAACCGTCACTTTGGTACCCAGAATCGCCTCTTTCAAACTTAGAGGAAGCTCCAATAATATATTTTTACCGTCGAGCTTAAAATAGGGATGCGGGGCTACATTTAAGGTTATCATGACATCGCCGGCCGCTCCGCCGTTTAAGCCTGTCTCCCCCAATCCTTTTAGCCGCAGTGTCTGTCCGTCAACCGTACCGGCCGGTATTTTGACATTTATTTTTTTGCCGCCGATATTGACATTTTGCTCGCTACCTTGTACCGCAGACAGGAAATCTATTTTCATGGTGTAGTTTATATCCGCACCTTTTCTGGCTCGGGGCTGACCGCCGAAACCACCGCCAAAACCTCTAGTGCCGCCGCGACCGCCGCTAAATGCGGAAAATATGTCATCTCCGAAAATAGATGAAAAATCAAATTCGGCACCTTGCGGACCAAAACCTTCCTGCGTATATGTCCGGTAGTTACCACCGCCAAAACCGCCACCACCGAAACCTCCGGCACCAAACCCTGTCGGCTTACCGTCGGCATCTATCTCATTGTTATCATACTTCTTGCGTTTTTCTTTATCACCTAATATATCATAAGCACAGGAAATCTCTTTGAACTTTTCGGCTGCAGTTTTATCATCTTTGTTTAAATCCGGATGGTATTTGCGAGCGAGCTTGCGGTATGCGGATTTTATCTCGTTTTCCGAGGCATCTTTGTTAACACCTAATATTTGATAAAGATTTTTGACCATTGTTTAACCAACCCCTTTTCATATCCCTTATATTTTATATAGGTGAATCAAAAAGGCTTTGCAAGATAGGCCTGCCATTATTCGCAAATAAAAGTTGCCCGCCGACGATTATCCGGACGCAAGGTAATATCATAGAGGGTCGCTTGTCTGTTACCTTTGTTCAGACAATAAACCGCAGCAACCGGAGCAACTTCATCAATTCTTACATCTCGGTATTCGTAGATAACATGGCGTGAACTCTGCTCAATAACTACCATATTATCGACCAAATAATTATATTGCGGTTCCATGAGTATTTCTTCTTTGGGCTCGGTTGCACAAGCCGATAATACAAAAACCACCGCAACAGATAAAATTGCTTTAATCATTAGCTATTCTCCATTTCTTTTGTCTTTTTAACCGCTTTAGTTTTATCTGTGACCGGCAATTTACTCAAGCCTTCGACACTGTTGCCTTTGGCTTGTATAACCTTGACTCGCATATTATCTATGCTCGCCTTAAATTTGTTTATCTGCTCTTTGTCCATTGCATACAATCTCTCATGGTTATGACGGCTACATTGTAGCATTTGCAGGTTAAATATCTGTTAATTAAGCTCGTTATATATATCTTTACCGGCTTTGAGTAGTATTTTATATACTCTGGAGTTGGTCGAATTTTTGGTTCGACGGTTAGACAGCTTGCCAAGCATCTTTAGTAAATCTTCGTTAAATCTTTTGTTTTCGCGTAGCTCTTCTATATCACGATAGTTTTCTTCATCATTAATTTTATAGTCGACCACCGCCTTTAATGTAGCCATATAAGCTGCCTCTTTCTGAGCGGAAAGTTGTGCTTGAGCCACACTGCAAAACAGTACCATACTGCATAAAAACGCACCCAAAAACCTCACTTATAAACCTCTCTTTTATTTGATATTGTTTTAATTTGGATTAGATTTATACTATAGCCATTAGAATCGTTTTACTATGATTTTTTGAGAGTTATCATATATGAAAAAGACTATCTGGCTATTGCTTGATGACAGAAAAGGTAGTGTCAACCAAACAATGGGCATTGTTGCGGCTATAGGCGAGAGAATGAATATAGTCGAGAAAAATATTGTGTATACGGAACATGGCTGGTTTCCTAATTGGATAAGAGGCAAATCTCTGCTCGGGGTGGATAAAGAAAAATCTTCTGAGCTTAATCCGCCATATCCTGATATTATCTTGTCATCTTCCAGAAGAACCGTACCGGTGGCAAGATATATAAGAAAAAAATCACATAATTCGGTAAAAATCGTGCAGTTGATGTATCCGAGCGGCGGTATCGGAATTAAAGACATGGAGCTGGTGATTATACCCTCTCATGACCGGCAGAAAAAACAACAAAATCCTAACGCAATGGTGATTTTAGGCGCTCCGACACAGATAACAAGCGACCTTTTGAAAACCGAAAAAGAAAAATGGAATCCGGTTTTTGCCGATTTGCCTAAACCTTGGACAACGGTCATTGTCGGCGGAAGCATTAAAGGAAAACCTTATCCTATTGAAAATATTACCGAACTAACCGAACTGCTGAAGAAATTTCATAAAAAATTCGGAGGAACTTTTCTCTTGACGACCTCGCGAAGAACCGGTGTGAACGCAGAAAAAATATTAATCGACGGACTTAAAGATATTCCTATTTACACATACCTGTGGGGTGAGCAAAAACAGAATCCGATTATGGGGTTTTATGCGTGCTCTGACTTTATTATCGCTACGGCAGATTCCGTTTCTATGTGCTCGGAGGCTTGCGGCACCGGAAAACCTGTATTTTTATTTAAAGGACATGACTGGTTGTTGCCAAAGCATTTGATATTTGCCAATACCCTGGTCAGCGACGGTTACGCAAAATTATTAAAAGAAGAAAATTTTGAACAATTTACCCCTAGATCCATACTCAATCCGGCACATGATGTCGCAGAGAAAATTTTAGAAATCAAATAATTCGCTTTCTTCTTTGCTTATGGTTGATGCAATCTTGGACGAGTTGACAACCGCCGTCTTGCGTACGGCTACCACTTTTTGAAACATCCTACCAAAATATGTGCTCTTTCGCCAGACAAATTGTCGCCGCAAATCGCTATCGGAATAGGTCTCAATGTCATGATCCCAAAGCGGTTCAACAAATGGACTGTAAAGACGGTTATACATCCTAGTTAAATATCTAAGCGGATGATAGTAAACCGGATTATGCCAATCTATAAATATTGCCTTACCTCCAGGTTTTACCATCTTTAGTGCATTATTGATTATCTTTTTCTTGGTTGCGGCGGGAACTTCCGAGAGCAACATAAAACTTAATACATTGTCATAGCTGTTTTTTAACTTAAGTTTGGCTGCATCTTGCTTAAAAACTTTCATGCAGGGATATATGTTCCAATATTTTTCAATAACTCGATTTACCTGCATAGGATTGATATCTACAATATCAAACTGGCCGTAAGAACCAGTAGAAAGAGCTATCTCGTCAATCTCATTGCCAAAAACTATCCCTAGTTGCAAAACGCTTTGGTTCATCTTGATTTCTTTTACCGCAGCCCCTACAAGTTTATCATACTGCCACAGGCTCCTTAGTTTGCAATAAAAAATATTGTCCATTGCCATCAATCCCGGCATATCGCTTTTAATATCGCCGTATGTTATGTCCATATATGCAGGAAGCTTTGCTGCCGCGTTACTTGTTGTCATTGTCCCTCTCTTGTAAAATTTCTATAACCTTCAAGATACTCTTTTGATAACAATCATGGCTCTCGGGAATAAGCTGTTGAACTTTTGACATTCGATTATTAAGCATATTGTCTTCTATTTTGGTGCACAGCTTTGAAAAATCGTCCATACCAAAGACCAAACTACTGGAACGCCAACAGTGAAAAACTCGACATCTTTCGGCATCGGTAACTTTGTCAAGGGTCTCCCATGATTTTGCCGACAACGCCATGTAATCCTTAAACAATCCTTGAATCGTGTTTTTACCAAAGATATCCAGATATTCATCTAATTGTTTGTGATTAATTTTAGTCATTGTATTATCATATTCCTTCTAAATTTTGTGCATTAATTATCCTGATTATGCCGCCAATCTCCGCAGAGTGACTGCCATATTGCCAAGGAGGCGGCCGCAGCCGTTTCCGCTCGTAAAATTCGCGGACCTAAAGTTATATTGACGACATATTGTTGTCGATTGAGAAGATTTTTCTCTTCCTCACTAAAACCTCCCTCCGGTCCTATCAGTATTGCTGCCGGTTTGGCGGTGTGTTTTAAAAACTGTTCGGCTATCTGTGAACCTTGTCTGGTCTCATCCATAAAAAACAGTGTGCGATCAGAATCCCATCCTGACAAAACCTCCGATAAGCTTGTTTCTTTTGTTATTGTCGGGATATCAAACCTGCCGCTCTGTTCGGCAGCTTCTTTGGCCTGCGACAAAAACCGTTCATGCCGCACTTTTTCACTGTTGGTATACGCCGTAATAACGGGAATAATTTTTTTAGCCCCTAATTCTACCGCCTTTTCTATCACAAAGTCTGTTTTATCTTTTTTGAGCGGAGCAAACAAAAGCCATATATCCGGAACTTCTCGCGGTAATGCCAGTTGCCGTATAACCTTAAGAACGGTATTTTTCTTATCAATTTTAGTGATTTCACAAGAATATTCTCCGTCGGAACCATTAAAACATTTGATGGACTCACCCTGACGACACCGCATTACATTGCATAGATAATGCGATACTTCTTCGGGAACAGTTATTGCTTCCGCGACTTCTAATTTGCCGGCAAAATATATCCTTATGTGTCGAAGATGCTTCATAAACTATCCTTAACCGTGACGGCCTTGTTTTGAACAACGGTACCTTGAGTATTGGTCTTATCAAAGTATACCGTACTTTCACCATTGTTTTTACGCATAAACATTACTTCGCGAACACTTCCGGTTACAACATTGCTAACCATAATAACATTGCTGTTGTTATAATATACTCTCCATCTATAACTGCTTGCTTCGGGAAGTTTAACCAAAAATTTTCCTTTTCTCGCAACATTGACGGTCTTAGAGTTTGATGACTGTAAATCTACCGTCTGAAAAGTTTCATTTTCTATCGGCTTATCCTCAGGTTCCACAACATCCAGCTCTTTGGCTACATTACCGCTTGATGATGAGGTGGTGCTACCGCTGACAACATTTTTATATGACAAGGCCTGCGAAGCACTTTGTCTAACCAAAGCAGTAGCATCTAAACTAAATAGTAAAGCCGAACAAATTATCACAAACCTTAACATTTTTCTCTCCATTAAATATGCACATTTAACTTTTTAGACTTCCTTATCTCTATTATATCGTTTATTTTAGTTTCAATAAAGTGAATATTTGGTTACAAAATAATTTTTTTTTGAGTTTTTTTCATGATTATAACGATTGATGGCCCCGCTGCCGCCGGAAAAGGCACTCTTGCTCAGAAATTGGCTGCAAAATATAACTTGGCATATTTTGATACCGGCATGGTGTATCGAGCCGTCGGAATCGACCTAATTGCAAACGGTATTTCTCCCGACAATATCGTCGGGGCAGAGGAATCTGCTAGAAATATGACTTTTTCTAAAATGCAAGAGCTAGCTCAAAATCCAGATTTTCGCTCGCCAATAGGCGGCCAAGCGGCTTCAAAAGTGGCTGCAATGCCTAAAGTAAGAGAACTTTTGCTTAAAATGCAGCAAGATTTTGCAAAAAAACCCATTGCAAAAGACGGCTCTGTAGTCGCAGGGGTAGTATATGACGGCAGAGATACCGGAACAACCGTTTGTCCGAATGCAGACATAAAACTTTTTGTAACCGCTTCTCCGGAAGTAAGGGCAATGCGTCGTCACAAAGAATATCTGCAAAAAGGTCTGCCTTCAATGTATGAGGATGTTTTGGCTCAAACCAAAGAACGCGACTTAAGAGATTCTTCAAGAGCCGCTTCTCCCCTAAAACCCGCCGATGATGCCGTGATTATTGATACTTCCGATATGGGAATCGACGAAGTTTTTGCTAAAGTATGCAGAATCGTAGACGAAAAACTCTAAAACCTTGTCTTGAGTTGTCTTTTTTGCTTGAAAAATAAATATTTGCGTGTATAAATACCTCAATCGATAGGGTAAGGTGCGTTGCTTTATCGAGGTTATAACTCGCACAAGTCCGCCGATAATTCGGGTCTGGCATTTTTGAAAATATGTATTTTATGACTAATACTGAATTTAAAATCCCCGAAATGACCGAAAATTTTGAAGAACTGTTAAACGAACAGTTCGGTGACAACGGTATTACCGGTTCGGTCGTTAAAGGTACTATCATTCGCTTAACTCCCGATTTTGCTACTGTCGATGTCGGTTTGAAGTCTGAAGGGCGCATTCCTTTGCGTGAATTCGGGCAAAATCCGGAATTGAAAGTGGGCGATGTGGTTGAAGTTTATGTTGACCGCTATGAAGATAAAGACGGAAACATCGTCTTGTCTCGTGAAAAAGCTCGCCGTGAAGAAGCTTGGCATGATTTGGAAAAATCTCTTAATGCCGGCGAAAGAGTTAACGGCGTTATCTTCGGCAGAGTTAAAGGCGGATTTACCGTTGATCTTAACGGTGCTATCGCTTTCTTGCCCGGTTCACAAATCGATATTCGCCCGATACGCGATATTACTCCGTTGATGGGCGTGGTTCAACCTTTCCAAATCTTGAAAATGGATAAAATCAGAGGTAATATCGTGGTTTCTCGCCGAGTTGTCTTGGAAGAAACCAGAGCCGAAGCCAGAGCCGAATTAATTAATGATCTTAAAGAAGGCTCAGTTCTCGATGGTGTCGTTAAAAATATTACCGATTACGGTGCATTCATTGATTTGGGCGGCGTTGACGGCTTGCTCCATGTTACCGATATTTCTTGGCGTCGTATCAACCACCCCTCGGAAGTGTTGTCGGTAGGTCAAACCGTTAAGGTTCAAGTTATCAAATTCAATGAAGATACTCAACGCATCTCTTTGGGTATGAAACAACTTGAATCTGATCCCTGGGCCAATGTCGAGGGTAAATATAAAGTAGGCGAAATCTACAAAGGTAAAGTTACCAATATTACCGATTATGGTGCTTTCGTCGAATTGGAAGACGGAATCGAAGGTTTGGTTCATGTTTCCGAAATGAGTTGGACCCGCAAAAATGTTCACCCGGGTAAAATCGTTTCTACTTCTCAAGAAGTCGAAGTTAAGGTTTTGGAAGTTGATGTTGATAAAAGACGCATCTCCTTGGGTATTAAACAATGCACCCCGAATCCTTGGGCTGCTTATATTGAAGAACACCCGCTCGGTTCCGTAATCGAAGGAAAGATCAAAAACATTACCGAATTCGGTTTGTTCGTCGGTTTGTCTGACGAAATTGACGGTATGATCCACTTGTCAGATATCGCTTGGGATAAATCCGGCGAAGAAGCTGTTAAAGATTATACCAAAGGTCAAGAAATCCAAGCCAAAATCATTGATGTCGATGTCGAAAAAGAACGTATCAGTCTCGGTATTAAACAATTAACCGAAGACAGCGTTTCGGCTGCCATCAGTGAACTTAAAAAAGGTGATGTGGTTAAAGCTACGGTTACCGCCATTGATGATAAAGGCATCAGTGTTGAGGTTAACGGTTTGTCTGCTTATATCAAAAAGGCCGATTTGGCTAAAGATAAAGCCGCTCAAAATCCCGAAAACTTCAAAGAAGGTGATAAAGTTGAGGCCAAAGTTACTTCCGTTGATAAGAAAAACTCTAAAGTTAACTTGTCAATCAAAGCTTTGGAAATCGATGAAGAAAAGAAAGCTTTGGAAGAATATTCTTCCGCTACCGGAAATTCTGCCCTCGGCGATGCTCTCGGTGAAGCTTTGAAGAAAAACGCTTAACTCATCTAAGCTTTTTCTACCTTAGAAAAAGAAGTCCTCAAACCGAGGACTTCTTTTTTATACACCTTTATTTGAAGAAAAAATAAGACCGCGTTAAAACATTCTAACGCGGTCTTAAAGATGAGATAAAATTGCTAACGAACAAAAACCATCACTGCCGGAGATTTGGCTTTGGCGTCGGTTTTTGAAGAAATGTTAACCTTGTCGGCATTAACTCCGAGATCAATTATATCTTGGAATACGGCGGAAGCATATTTTTGAGCACTGCCGCCACGAGCCGGATTAACCGCAACTACATCAAATGTAATATCCGGTTTCTTGGCAACGGCATTGGCTACAGCCTGTTTCAAGCCTTCCTGATATTTAACATCTGGTGATGTAAACTTAATCGCCAATAAGGGCTTACCGCTTATCATAGCTGGAGACGCCTTTGGAGCGTGACGAGGGGAAAACGCATTTCCCATCACGGGAAGATTACCCATCGGTACATTATTTACCCCATAACTGCCGACTCTGATTGCGTCACTGAGTTTGACGATATTGTTATTGGCGGTCTCAACATATTGTTGTTGCCGTGAGATATCGCTGTTGATTTCATTTAATAATGAGTGCATCAAAATTGAGGTCTGTCCGGCTTCGTTTTCCAAGGTACGCAGTTGGACATGGTCTTCATCAACGGCTCCGGAGATGCTGTAGGCTGAGCGAATGGCATCAACTAAATAATCGGTATTTGCAGTATCGGCGGCAACTTTGGCCGAAAGTTGATTCAATGAAGCCGAGTTGGTACTCATAACCTGAATATTATTCTGAGCTTTGGCTAACATTTCATACATCAACGGGTTCCCCGGGGTGGTGCCAACCTGTAATTTTGCCTCTATCATGCCAATGGTTTTGTGGTATTGTAAGGCATTATTGACAACCGAGCTTCTCAATTTTTGCAATTCGGCATTATTTTCTTTAATGGAAGTCTGCAACTGGCTCAGTTCATTACGAAAGGTAAGAACTTTCTGACCGACAAAAGTTCCGGTATTACTTACCTCGGAAATATTTACCGGTTCAAAATTGGTAGTTCCCAGAACTATACCGGCGTTTTTAGCCTCATTTTCGCTCGAAACATTTTCGGAATCTTCGCCGAAAAGCGACGGGAAAATAGCGTCGGAAGAATATGTACAACCGCTGAGAGCTGCCATGGTCAGTAACAAAGATGATATTTTTGCGATTTTTGTCATTGAAAAAGCCCTTAAAAATTTAACTTTCCTTTTGTTTTTACACCATCTGCCGTTTTTGTAAAGGAATTTTTACAAAAAAGTTTGATGGTATTTGCTCGCATTATAGACGGTAATTTATTAAATTATTGCTAACTGCCATACTTTTTAAAAAAATTTCTTGCTTTTTTATTTTTGATGATGTAATAGATAACTCGTTGTCTGAAATGCGCCCGTAGCTCAATTGGATAGAGCATCTGACTACGGATCAGAAGGTTGTAAGTTCGAATCCTGCCGGGCGCGCCATTCTTGTTAAAACCTCCAATTAAACGGAGGTTTTTTGTTGCCTTTTTTCCGGCAGTTTTCGAACCAAGGTTCATCTGGCTCATAAGCTCAGACGCTGCGGCGTCATGAGCTAACTCGCTGCGGTCACTCGTTTCTTAATCTTATATGCGGCAGATTACTCCGCCGCTTATAAGATAAATAAACTTCGCCTCCTTCGCTAAAAAACACCGGAGCAACGGTGTTTTTGTAGCTTGTAGCCTGCCGGGCGCGCCATTTATATTGAAGCCTCCCTGAAAAATCGGAGGTTTTTTGTTGCCTTTTTTCTGGCAGTTTTCGAACCATAAAATTTGTTTTCCAAATGTAAAAAATTAATTTCTTTTTAAGAAAAAATATGGTAAAATAAAATCCGTACGGAGTAATTAACCGTGCGGATTTTTCTTAAGAAAACCAAGATTTAAGGACGCAACAAGGATGTTGAGTAAAGTACTTCAACATAGCCTCTT